>CAMZKQ010000056.1 GCA_947311265.1 uncultured Chlorobiota bacterium
CACCCTTGATGTACAGGCAAGTACAATAACAGGTATTGTCGAAACCTACTGCGAAATTGCTTCGGTAAGCCCGCAAGTAACTTTCAAAAATAAAGGTACAACCGAACTCTCATCTTTAATGGTTTCATACCGTATTGATACAGGAACACCAGTAGTGTTCGAGTGGCAAGGAGCATTAGCAACAGGGGAATCTGCAACGGTAACATTCCCAGAAATAACACTCACCGAAGGCGACCATACTCTTACAGCAGTAATTTACAACGCCAACCAATTGGTTGATGAAAATGCTGATAACGATACAAAAACATTCGATTATACTGTTGTTGATGGTGCTCTTTCATTACCAGTTACCGAAGGTTTTGAAGCCGGAGAACTACCCGTTTGCTGGTCGTACAGCGGCACCGATTGGGCATTTACGAGTGGGGGCAACCAAGGCTACCCAGCATCGGCACACAGCGGCGGAGTGAACGCCCTCTTTTACCATGGCGATTTTAGTACTGACGTATCTAAAATGCAAAGCTCTAAAATTGACTTTACAAACTACTCCACCGCCACACTCAAATTTTGGCACACCCAAACCGCATGGGACGGCGACCAAGACGAACTACGCATATACTACAGAAGCAGCGAAGCTGCCCTTTGGACGCTACTTACTGAATATACTGGGAATATTACTTCATGGAAAGAAGAAACCATAGAACTGCCCAACCTATCGGCCGATTATTATATCGCCTTTGAGGCCACAGGGCAATATGGGCGTGGCGTTGCCTTAGATGATATTTTAATACAAGGGCTATCGAATATAGGAGTACCAAGCATCGCAAAAAATATTAAAGTGTACCCCAACCCCTCAAAAGGAGTATTCTCAATAGAAATACCAGCACAATTTGATATTGCCGTAACAGATATTTCAGGCAAAGTCATTTTAAACGCTACCCAAAAAGAAAATAAGGCAACTATAGACCTATCTAGCTTTGGTGCAGGTATCTACTTTTTGCAAGTAAAAACTCAAAATAATATCTTTACAGAAAAAATTATAATAGAATAGCGGACAAGCCAAAAAAATATTTATCTTTGTCGCCGAAAAATTATATAATTATAATGTGTGATGGAAAATGGGTGCTTTTTCTTAACGATTAATTTTTACACCCTATTTGAGTAACACAAAAAATAATACCAATGAAAAGAATTGAAATTGCTGCCAAAGGCAGAACCGAGTTAGGAAAAAAAGCAACAAAACAGCTTAGAAAAGAACTGCAAGTACCTTGCGTAGTATATGGCATGGGCGAAAACATACACTTTTATGCCCACGAAAACGATTTTAGGCATTTAGTTTATACCCCCAACGAGTACATCGTAGCTTTAAATATTGATGGAACAGAGAAACTAGCCATTATGCAAGAAATTCAATTTCACCCAGTTACAGATAAAATTATACATATCGATTTTCGAGAAGTAAACGAAGATAAAGAAGTGAAATTTAAAATCCCCGTAGAGCTTACTGGCTTTGCAGTAGGTGTACAAGCTGGTGGTAAATTGCAAACACTTAGCAGAAAACTAAGAGTACAAGGGCTAATAGGAAATTTCCCTGATAGACTTACTATTGATGTTACCAACTTGGCCTTAGGGAAAAGTATCAAAATTAGTGAGTTGGGTTTTGAAAACATTACACTTTTAGATGCCCCAAACTCTGTTGTATGCTCAGTTAAATTAACAAGAGCCGCCAAAGGTGCTGCAACCGATGAAGAGGGTATAGAAGGAGAAGGAGAAGCTACTGAAGAAACAGAAGCATAATTAATAGATGAAGTATTTAATAATCGGACTAGGCAACCCGGGAGCAGAATATGCGAATACTCGCCATAATATAGGATTTAAAATACTGGACGCTCTTGCCGAAGCGTCCAGTATTGTTTTTAGGAGCGAACGACTTGCCCAAAAAGCAGAACTCAAATTCAAAGGGCGAAAACTTATCCTGATAAAGCCCACAACCTACATGAACCTTAGTGGAAAGGCAGTAAATTACTGGCTACAGAAAGAAAAAATTACCATTGAAAATCTCTTTGTACTAGTGGACGATATTGCCCTACCTTTTGGTACAATCCGTATCAAGCAAAAAGGCAGCGATGGTGGGCACAACGGGCTAGCAGATATTGCAGCTACGCTGCAAACGGCAAATTATAACCGCCTCCGCTTTGGCGTAGGCAGCGATTTCGGAAAAGGACGGCAAGTCGATTACGTCCTTGGCAACTGGGACGAAAATGAAGAAAAATATTTACCCAAAAGAATAACAAAAGCCATCGGGGCAATCAAAAATTTTGCTACCGTAGGTATTGCCCGAACCATGAATTTTTCTAACGAAAAATTTGACATTAAAAAGCAAATCCTAAAAGATACTGCCACAGAACAAGACAAAACAATTAAGCCAGAAAATGAGTAACTTAAACGATAACGTTAGGATTGATAAATATTTATGGTCGGTACGCCTGTTTAAAACAAGAAGCCTTGCGGCAGAAGCTTGCAAAAAAAACAGAGTATTAATTAACGATGTTACTGTAAAAAGCTCACGAGTAATAAAAGTGGGAACAGAATTTTCGATAAAACAGCCCCCAATAATAAAATCCTACCGAATAATACAAACACTCGGCAAGCGAGTAGGTGCAAAATTAGTCGCCGATTATTTGGAAGATATAACTTCTGCCGACGAACTCGAAAAATTAGAACTGATTAAAAATTCGTACTCTGGCATAAGAGACAGGGGAGCAGGACGACCTACAAAAAGAGACCGTAGGGATATTAAAAAATTCATAGAATAAATTTAAGGAATGTTTATAGCACAACAGAAGAAAAAAGAAAATATTGCGGAATATGTGCTTTATATGTGGCATATCGAAGATGCTTTGCGTAGTTTAGAGCATGATATTCATAAAGTTGTGGCACACATTATTAAAAAGCAGAACCTTACTACCGAGCAAAAAGCACAGCTGCACCAATGGTACACCAACCTAATTGAAATGGCAGAGCTCGAAAATGTAAAAGAAAAAGGACACCTACAAATTATAAAAAATATTACGGGCGATATTACAGACTTGCACCTTACCCTCCTGAAAATGCCCGAACAGGAAGAGTATAAGAAAATCTATGCCGCTGCACTTCCACACCTACAAGCCCTTGAAAAAAAACTTTCGGGCACTACACAAAACGAAACAGAAGTTGCCCTTAGTGGCTTATATGGCATAATGTTGCTGCGAATGCAGCAAAAAAAAGTAAGCGATGAAACGCTAATGGCTGCCAAAACATTTACTAATATGCTCACCTTCCTCTCCAAAATGTACGCCAAACGAGAAGAAAAACCCGAAGACTTTATTTTATAAACTGCCCCTATTTTAGATGTGTTTTTAAGAAAACGGCTAAAAAAAATGACGTTTTAAGATCCCATTTTTAAAAGGCGAGAGCTTATTTTTTGTATCTAACAATAAAAAGCCAAGATAAAACCATGTTATCGAAATTTTGCCTCGCTTAAAGTTTGTCTTTAAAATACTGATTATTAAACAGTTTGCTAAATCCTAGAAAAAACAGTGATTATCCAAAATAAAAGGCATCAAACCCCCATAAAATTAGTCTAATCCAAACCTTTTTTGTAATTTGCAAGTAAGAAAAACACACTGAAACTGCACATTATGAAAGAGCTTTTAGAATACTCATTCTCGACAATAAATATAATCCCCACAGGCTTACTTATATTTATACTCCTTTATTGGCTCATCGTAATATTGGGGTTCATAGGCACAGACGCCATTGATGTTGATTTAGATATTGATGCAAATGTGGATATGGACGTTGATGTTGATACAGACATTGACGTAGATGCAGGCGGGGCAAATATATTTATTTCTGCCCTCGATTTTTTTAATGTAGGCAGAGTTCCACTAATGGTTCTACTTAGCTTTATAGCCTTGCCACTATGGTTTATAGTACTTAACGTAAATGATTTTTTAGGCATCGAAACATTTGCACTAGCAGCCGCTTTACTAATTCCAGAATTTTTTATAAGTCTGCTTATTGCAAAAATTTTAACCAACCCACTAGCCAAAATGTTTAAAAAAATAGATACTGAAACAGGAACCCCCACCGACTTTACAGGAAAAATTGCAGAAGTAAGAGTTTGGCTAGATAAAACCTCCGACGGGCAAATAGCACTGGACCACAAAGGAGCAACAGTTGTACTTACAGCACGCTCAATCAAAAATAGAATAGAACAAAATAAAAAAGTGCTTATCATAGATTATATCGAAAAAGAACAACATTATATTGTCGAAGAATTTAATGATTAAAACTGAATAGACTTCTCAAAGAATAACATTATTACAAAAAAACAACATCTAAAAATAAATACTAATTCTAAAATAAAAATAACACTATGACACATTTGCACTCCATCTTTACCCCTGAAATTATAGGCGGTATCCTCGACTCATCAGCCGTTGTAATTACAGGTTTAATCGTTTTTGTACTACTGGGGCTACTTATAGTAATCGCCAAATGGTACAAAAAACCAATACACGGAAGGGCACTAGTAAAAACTGGGCAAGGCGGCACAAAAGTAGCTTTCGATACCGGTTTTATGGTAATCCCAGTACTGCATCGGCTGGAAACAATGGATATTACACTCAAAACCATCACCATTTCCAGGATTGGGCAAGACGGACTTATCTGTAAAGACAATATGCGGGCAGATATAAAAGTAGCCTTTTTCGTTAGAGTAAACAACACCGTAAAAGACGTTACCGACGTCGCCTTTTCCATCGGCTGCGAACGAGCATCACGCAAAGAAACATTAGAAACCCTTTTCGATGCAAAATTTTCCGAAGGATTAAAAACCGTTGGTAAAAAAACAAACTTTGTCGATTTGTACAACGAACGCAATGAGTTTAAAAAAGCAATTATCGGCACAATTGGTAAAGATTTAAACGGTTACCTTTTAGAAGATTGTGCAATTGATTATTTAGAGCAAACACCACTTTCGGCTTTAAAGCAAGATAATATTTTAGATGCAGAAGGTATCAAAAAAATTATCGAACTAACTTCCACACAACAAATTTTAGCCAACAAAATTGAAAATGATAAAGATAAAACCATCAAAAAACAAGACGTTGAGGCAGGAGAAACTATCCTAGAATACGAAAAGCAACTGGCACAAAAAGAAGAAACACAGAAAAA
>CAMZKQ010000057.1 GCA_947311265.1 uncultured Chlorobiota bacterium
CAAATGGACGAAATTTAACAGCATCATACTTAAAAAAGTTGTATTTTGCACTCAGGTTCATTTGGAACATGCTGTAACGAAAACTTGTCGATACATCTTTTACATGCCCCACTTCGCCTAGCGAGGTGTTCAGTGCTAAGTCGAAATTATCCGTTAGGCTACGTGCAATGCTTAATTCGCCGAAGCCATAGAAACTCTGCCCGAAGTTGTAAAATCCATTGCCGTATTCACCGTTGTATTGTTCGGCACCTCCGCTAAGTCCTATTCCCCACTTGCGGTCTGGGGTTTGTGCATTGGCAGAAAATGTTAGCATAATTGCGAATGCAAGTACGAAAATTCTTTTCGTTTTGTTCATTTTGGTTTAATTTTGATTAATATTAATTGAATTGGTACTACTTTTTGTTTTTCGTGTTAAAAAATACTAATGTATGTTAATTTTACTAATTATTGGACTGCAAAACTAGTAATTTTTAGAATTATCACAAACTTTTTTATTTTTATTTACTGGGGGCGGTTTAAGTTTAAGAATGTAACTGGGCTAAAAAGTAGGCAGTAGTGTAATTGCTAAAAAAAGAAGGCAAATTAAAATATACTCAATATTTATATAAGTCCTTTGTTGCTAGGTGGTTACTAATTAATATCTTGTTTTTGTTTTAATTTTCAAAATAAACTTCTAAAAAAAACGCATAAAAGTCTGCAAATATCAGAAAAAAATGCTTTTTTTGCATAAAATATCTTAGAATCGACACACTAAAATTTATATTTATTATGAAACAATTTGGGCAACTTACCACCTATTTTTTTATACTAGCCTTGTTTTTTACAATCTCATCTTGTGGAGGAACAGCAGAATCTACCGAAAATTTAGGCAATGAGAATACTGATAATACAGAAAAGCTAGAAAAAGCTAAAACTATTTTGCATTCCTTGCCAGCACCAGTGGATATCGCATCTATCCTATTTGAAGAGCCCGGAGCGGAGTTTAACAAAGAGATTTTAAATCCAATAGAAAATTCCAAAAAGTACAATGGTAATAAAGATTTAGCATTAAATTTGGGCATTTATACTGCAGATTTAAGTTATGCAGGTTTTTTTAAACAAAATCAAGTTACTCTAAATTATATTAAGACCACAAAGGAAATTGCCAATAACTTAGGTATTTCTAACTCGTTTGATAACAAACACTTAGAGTTAATAAACAATAACCAAGTGGATAAGGCAGCGATGCAGAAGATTATCTCGGAATCCTTTATGAATACCGATGCCTACCTCCAACAAAATGATAGGCCAGAAGTACTTACACTCATTTTAGTCGGTGGTTGGATTGAGGCACAATACTTGGCGACTAAACTCACCAATGGTTCTACTACAGAAAAACCAGAATTAGTACAACGTATCGTTGATCAAAGCCTTACTCTAGAACTTATGTTTGCTCTGTTTGATGACTTTGAAAAGAGCGAAAACATAATGGCATTAAAACCTAGTTTTTCAAAGCTAAAAAACTCTTATAAAAAAATGAATGGTGGTTTAACCCCTGATAATTATAAAGAGTTCTGTACATTAATAGAAGAAATTAGGACAGAATATGTAATATAGTTTGAATTATTCAGTTTATATTAATATCCACAAAACTACTTTTCCATTTACAAAAACTAAAAAAATGAAACTATTTACCAAATCAATTATACTAATCGCTTTTCTAACACTTGGATATAGCTTATCATCAACCGCACAATGCCTTGAGTTTGCCAAAGTTAAAGGTTTTGCAAAGTTAGACACCTCAAAATATATCCCTGATGGGCGGCTAAACTCAATTACTTTAAGCGAAGGAGATAATGTTGATGTTTACAAACCCTTTTTCAGAGGGCGTAAATACAAAGTTGTTGTTGTTGGGCAAGAAAGTCTTAAAAAGGTAGATTTTCAAGTTGTGAATTTCCAAAGACAGGTTATTTTTGACAGTAAAAAAGGAAACACCAATAATAGCTGGGAATTTGAATCTGAAAAAAACCAAAACCTAATCATTCATGTGGATATTCCTAAAGGTGCAGAGGGAGGTAACCCTAAGACAGGTTGTGTAGCTGTTGTCGTTGGTTTTGCACAGAAATAAAACAATATTTCAGTAAAAAAAAGTAGATTAAAAAAACAACTGCGTTGCTTTGCTGCAACGCAGTTGTTCTGCATTTAAGCCAGTAGCCAATTTACGGTATATTTTTTGTAGTTAACTAACAAATTAATTAAAATAAAAAAGAGCAAGTACTCCACTATGGCAGCAACAAAAAAATATACTTGGATTATTGGCGATGTACACGGTATGTTTGACCACCTTAACTATTTGCTTAAGTTTTTAAATACACACCAGAGCGAAAAATATATTTTCCTTGGCGATTTAATTGACAGAGGGCCATCGAGCAAGCAAGTTATTGATAGAATAATGAACCTTCCGGAAGAAGTTATTTGTTTGCTGGGCAACCACGAGCACATGATGCTTGATGAGGTATATATGGAAAAAACAAGCCTAGTTTTGCCAAGGTACCTCTGGGAATTTAACGGTGGAGATAAAACCATAAACTCTTTTGGCTATAAAGATATAACTGAATTTAGAGAAAAATTACCACAAAAATACCATGATTTTTTTAAAAATATGCAAATTACCCACGAGCATAAAATAGAACTTGGCAAAAAAAATCTCAAATTTCTCTGTGCACACGCAGGGTTTTATCCTTATAAACCTTTAAATGAGCAGCTATCTTTTAGAAATTACTCCGATTTTTCGGCACATTACTCAAAGAAAGGGAACGACCATTCGCACTCACCAGTTTGGGTTCGCAACAGCTTTTTTGATGCAGCACCCGATGTTTTTGAAAAAAACATTATAATTCATGGGCATACACCCACCCAAAAATTACGCTATTTTTGCACACTCCCTCCCTCCGAAGAAGAAGACTATTTTAGTAAGCTAGACACAAAAGTATATATTCCTGATTTACCTTATATAAGAAAAGAAGAAAATTCGGAAAAAATAATCTCTATAGACATTGATACAGGCGTTGCTGCAGGACGGCGACTTACCGCAATAGGCATCTGTGAAGATAATTATGAAGAGAATGAAAAAGGACAATTTTTACGCCTAGAATTTGTACAAATTGATGCCTCCAAAGGGTTTGGTAACAACTCTATAAAACTCTTTGATTATATGCTTGATATTTCTGAAAACGCCCTTTAATTAAGCCCACTTTTCAATGACAAAAAAAGAACTTACCGCACGTTTAGAAGATATTGAGTGGGAAGACTTTGAAGTTAAAGAAGCCAAACGCCGTTTGCCAGGTAGCGTTTGGGATACCGTAAGTGCTTTCGCAAATACCACAGGTGGCTGGATTGTTTTTGGGATAAAAGAATTAGAAAAGCGGTTTCAGATTATAGGCATAGAAAACGCAGAAAAAACAGAACAGGATTTTATAGCCGCCATTCGAGGCAATAAATTTAATGTCCCCATCAACATAAAAGCAGAAAAATATAACTTCGAGGGCAAAATTGTACTTGCCTTTTATATCCCAATTTCCGACAGAAAACCAGTCTATTTTACCCACCCAAAAAATACTTACATCCGCTCGGGGAGCGGTGATAGGCACGCTACACAAGAAGAAGTTGATGCCATGCACCGGCAAAATGCCTTTGGCACACAAACATCTAAAGCGATAAAAGAAAGTAATAGCAGCTGGCTAAACGAAAAAACCATTGCCCAATACCGGGACTATATGCAACGCTTTAATCCAGGGCATCGGTATAGCAAATTTGAAACAGAAGAATTTTTACAAAAAATTCGTGCCTTATCAGGCACAGAAGTAACCTATGCCGGCTTGCTCTTTTTTGGCAAAGAAGACTTTATTGCCAATACCTTTCATGATTTTAGAATCGACTACCTAGAAATACCCGGAACAGGTTACCGCAATGCTAAAAACCGCTACACGTTTAGGCTCGAAGAACAAGAAAATCTTTGGGATTACTATTTTGCAATATATTCAAAATTAAAACGCCACGCTACTGCACCTTATAATATAACTGCCGAAGGCTTTGCACAAGAGGTATCGCCCCAACTCGAAGCCCTGCGTGAGGCACTGGTAAATATGCTCATGCACGCCGATTATTTTAGCACAGGAAAATCACGTATTCGAGTATTCACTAATCGTATCGAGTTTTTTAATATGGGCGTTCCGCCTAAGCCCCTAAAAGAGTTAATGGAGAGTGATATTTCCATGCCTAGAAACCCTATAATTGCAAAAATGTTTCGAGTTGTTAAACTTGCAGAAAATGCAGGCTATGGTTTTGATAAAATGTTTTCTGGTTGGGAAAGCATTACTGGCGTACCGCCAGTATTCGAGTTTCAGTTCGATGCAACAAAAGCAACGTTTAACTTTTCTGAAAGCGAAACCACCAGAAAACCACCAGAAAACCACCAAGAAACGACCAGTAAACAACCAGTAAAGCATATAAAAGGCGTTGTCTTTTCGGATATAGAACTTCAAATTTTAGAAATTCTACGGAATAAACCAAAATCGTCTCGCAGAGAATTAGCCGAGCAAATTAAGGGCGTATCAAAATATAGTATCAAACATTACATCGAAAAATTAAAAGGCATAGGTGCTATAAAACGCCAAGGGCCTGATAAAGGGGGCTTTTGGGAGGTGCTAATTTAATTATTTAAAAGCTGCTTTACAGCAGCATCAAGCATTGCTTTGTTCTTTTTTATATAGCTTTCTGCGTCAGCAATTAAGGCTTTTGTGTTTTTTCGTGAAGCATTGCCCATATCTACATCGGACTCTATAAGTTCTGGCTGCATGCGGAAGTAACGTTTTTTATGCCCTGTATTTTCAAACAATTTTTTTAGCTGATAATGTACCGTTTGGGAGTTGGCAGTCATTAAAATATCTATAAGTGGTTTTACCCAACTGCCCATGCCCCAGTCTTTTATTTTATTGAAGGTTAATTTCTCTTCATTTTTTACGTCATGACCAGTACCCAGCGAAAGTACAAAAATTTCATCTAATTGTGGCTTTGGCGTTAACTTTGTAGATTCAACCAAAGCACACATTGCAGGGTTATTTGCAAATACGCCGCCATCAATCATGGGGCGTTTTATACCATCAATATTGCCTACTTGTGCGGCCTCAAAATAGGTTGGGGCAGCCGATGTGGCACGAGCAATATCAATAACTTTAAAATTCCTTTGCTTATTGTGTGCATCTAGCTGATTGAAAAATAGCTCTTGCCGATTTTCTATGTCGTAAGAGGTTATAAGGCAGGGTTTTATAAGGTCGCTTAGGTTTAAGTCTTTAAAATAATCTTGAAATACTTGTTCCAACGAATCTGCAGGAAACCGCTCATCAATAAGCCCACCAAGGGTTTTTATTTTATCCCAAGTCGAAACTGAAAAAATCTCTTTTCCTCGTTTTGTGTAAAAACCTACGGCATCTTTTGCAGAGTATTTTGGGTGCTTATTTTTGCCTGGGCAAAGCAAGGCTAGAGCCAAAATTCCGCCAGTGCTAGTACCTGCCACAAGGTCAAAATATTCAACTATCCGAGCCTTTGGGTTGTTGGTTTCTTCTTGTATCTTTTGTTCTAAGTATTTTAAAATAGTACCAGGAATTATGCCCCGAATTCCGCCACCATCTATGGAAAGTATTTTTGTCATCTTTTTATTTTTAGACTAGCTGCAAATAAGTGCAACAATAATTTATGCAAATATAAAGAATTTTATTAAAAAAAGCGAAGTAAAAAGTTAGTTTTATGGGCGAAAAGAATAATTTAGCAGGCTGAAATAAAAAAATGAATAAGGTTATAAAACTGTCCCGTAATTTTTTGCTAGCACTAAAAGATTCCAACAGAGATTTTACACAAGGCAATATTAGCAAAGCTATCATTTTGCTTTCTGTGCCAATGGTCGTGGAAATGATTATGGAATCTATTTTTGCTGTGGCAGATATTTTTTTTGTTTCTCGTTTGGGGCACGAAGCCGTTTCGGCAGTAGGGATTACCGAAAC
>CAMZKQ010000058.1 GCA_947311265.1 uncultured Chlorobiota bacterium
AGTTATACTACTCGTAGGGCGGCTAATTACTCTTTTTTTAGTTTTTAGATCGGGCTCAACTAATAAAAACAAGCCTTGAAATCTTTTGTATTTTTGCCAACAGGCAAAATATTATTATACCTTTGCTAAAAATATCAAAACAATGAAAAAAATACTCCCCCTAACCTTAGCCTTACTCCTCTCCATTACACTGTTTTCGCAAGAGGTAGATAAAACAATAGTCTATAAATTTGATATAAAACAAGAAATTGGTCCAGCAGCTTGGCGGAGTACAATGCACAGTTTGGCAGAAGCCAAAAAAGCAAAAGCAGATTATATCCTTATCCACATGAACACCTATGGAGGGCTGCTAGATGCTGCCGACTCCATACGCACAGCACTAATTAATTACGAAATTCCGATAATGGTATTTATTGATAATAATGCCGCTTCGGCAGGGGCATTAATTTCGATTGCTTGCGACAGTATTTATATGCGTGCTGGTGCAAACATAGGGGCTGCCACCGTGGTGGACCAATCCGGTAAACCAGTCCCTGACAAATACCAGTCCTATATGCGTTCCATGATGCGTGCCACTTGCGAAGCACACGGCAAAGACACCATCATTTCGGACAACGACACCTTATATATATGGCACCGAGACCCCCTAATTGCAGAAGCAATGGTTGATCCAAAGAAAAGCGTAGAAGGCGTAAGCAAAGCTGGCGAAGTACTTACCATGACGGCCTCAGAAGCCATTAAATATGGCTTTTCCGAAGGCACAGCCAATACCGTTGAAGAGGTACTTGCCCTTGCGGGAATAAAAAATTATGAGATAAAAGAATACAAAACAACCACACTAGATAAGCTGATTGACATTCTCATAAGCCCCTATTTTAGTGGGATTTTAATTATGATAATGCTAGGAGGTATCTATTTTGAGCTACAAAGCCCAGGCATTGGTTTTCCGCTTGCTGCAGCCGGTATTGCAGCGGTATTATATTTTGCCCCACTTTACTTAGAAGGGCTGGCAGAAAACTGGGAAATTGTACTATTTGTTGCCGGTGTAATTTTACTGATGATAGAAGTGTTCGCTATCCCAGGCTTTGGTGTAGCCGGAGTTTCATGAATTATAGTTATGATATTTGCACTAACTATGAGCATGGTTGATAATGTTATTTTTGAAATGCCACATATTTCGACTGCCGACTGGCTAACACCAGTAATGAAGGCTTGGGCATTTGTAATGGTATCCATGCTTTTAGGCTTTGTACTTACCATTTGGGGAACGAGTAAGTTACTGCCCAACTCCACAATGTTTTCATTTGCAGTACTCAAAGCCAGTACTTCAAAAGAAGCGGGCTATACCAGTTTTAAAATAGATACTACTGATTTTATAGGCAAAATAGCAGTCGCCACTACCGATTTACGCCCAGCAGGTAATATCCAAATTGAAGAGGATATATATAATGCCGTGGCGAGCAATGGTTTTATCGAAAAAGGAACAGCTGTAAAAGTAATAAAAAATGAAACAGGCACTTTACACGTTCGCAAGGCTTAGCGCTAGTTTTTAATAAGTAGGTGTAGCTGCTGATATTCAATTTTATAGAAAATGAAATTTAGTTTCAATAGCTTTTATTTTCGCTGCAACTATTTGTTGCAGCGAAAATAATAATTAGCCTAAATGAGCTGGCACTAGCCTTTAATTAATGCCCTAGCGATCACAATTTTTTGAATTTCAGAAGTTCCCTCGTAGATTTGCGTTAATTTGGCATCACGCATCATTCGCTCTACATGATACTCTTTTACATAGCCGTATCCACCATGTATTTGCACTGCTTCGGTAGTTACTCGCATGGCATTATCGGCAGCCATTAGTTTGGCGATAGCCCCAGCTTTGCTGTAATCTTTTCCCGCATCTTTTAGCCAAGCGGCTTTGTGTACAAGTAGGCGTGCCGCCTCGGTATCCGCCTCCATTTGAGCCAGTTTAAAGGCAATGCCTTGATGTTTATAGAGGTACTTTCCAAAAGATTTTCGTTCTTTGGAGTATTGTGTAGCCAAATCTAACGCCCCTTGGGCGATGCCTACGGCCTGTGCCGCAATTCCAATTCTGCCCCCATTAAGGCAAAGCATCGAAAATTTAAAGCCAAACCCATCTTTTCCTATACGGTTTTTCTTTGGCACTTTTACGTCGGTAAACATAAGTGAGTGTGTGTGCGATGCCCGCATGCCCATTTTGTTTTCGGCAGGCCCCAATGCAAAGCCTTCGTAACCTTTTTCTACAATTAAGGCATTTATCCCCTTATGTCCTTTGCTAGCATTGGTCTGGGCTATGACTATAAAATAATCTGCTTCGGCAGCATTGGTAATCCAGTTTTTAGTGCCATTGAGCAAGTAATAGTCGCCCATATCCACGGCAGTGGTACGTTGCATGGTGGCATCGGAGCCTGCTTCTGGCTCGGAGAGTGCAAATGCACCAATTTTTTCGCCAGAGGCCATAGGGAAAAGGTACTTTTGCTTAATTTCTTCGCTAGCATAATGTTCAATGCCCCAGTTTACAAGCGAATTTTGCACTGACATAACTACCGATGCTGCCGGTTCAACTTTTGATATTTCTTCCATTGCCAGTACGTAGGAGAGGGTGTCCATGCCATCGCCACCATATTTGGGGTCGCACATCATACCCATAAAACCCATTTCTTGCATGCTTTTAATTTGGGCAAGTGGGGCTATTGCTTTTTCGTCTCGCTCGATAACGCCAGGCAATAATTCTGTTTTTGCAAAATCTCTTGCGGCTTGTTGTATCATCGAATGTTCTTCGGTAAAAGTATAAATCATTGGTATTGGCTTTTGGTTAAAATTTAGATTTAGATTTAGATTTAGACAAAGGTATAAAAACGCTACTAATAAAATTAGTTTTAGAACATGAATTATAAAAAAAAGTCTTGTTTTTTATGATTTATTTTTTGTATGTTTGAGGTTTAAAAAATCGGCAGAAAGGGCAATTCAATAAATCAGTACAATACGCTAATTGAATTGTAGAAGGCGGCACTAAAAAAATAGAGTCCCACACTTGCCTATTTGAGTTACAAGGGCTTCAACACAAATAAATGATATAATGCTAACATTACTAAGAAAAGAACTTGCCGGATTTTTTAGTTCCCTTACAGGATACATTGTAATTATCGTTTTTTTAACGGCAAATGGGTTATTCTTGTGGGTCTTTCCCGGCGATAATAACCTACTGGATACAGGCTATGCTAATTTGGATACCCTCTTTTTTATTGCCCCTTGGATATTCCTTTTCTTAGTACCAGCAATAACTATGCGGCTTTTTTCCGACGAAAAACGCACCGGTACTATTGAGCTACTTTTCACAAGGCCACTCACCGCTTTGCAAATTATTCTAGCCAGATATTTGGCGGGTGTACTGCTCGTTTTACTGGCACTTTTGCCAACCTTAGTTTACTTTGTTACGGTTTACCGCTTAGGTATCCCCGTAGGGAATATTGATACTGGTGGCACATGGGGGGCATATATTGGCTTGTTTTTTTTAGCCGCAGTTTATGTGGCTATCGGGATATTTGCATCTTCGATTACAGATAACCAGATAATTGCATTTATTACCGCCATGGCACTTTCCTTTTTTATATTTATTGGCTTTGAAGCCATTAGCAGCCTATCTATATTTGGGCACTCCGAAGGCTTTATCAATAAGCTAGGCATAAATGCCCATTACAAATCCATTAGCCGAGGGGTGGTGGACTCTCGAGATATAATCTACTTTCTTGCCGTTGCCGGGATATTTATAGCATTAACAAAATTTGTTTTAGAAAAACAAAAATAAAAACCTATGTACTTAATAAAAACAAAAGGCACATCTAAAATACCTGACTACGTACAAGTGCGAGATGATAGCTTTACACTGATACATCATTTTAAATGTGGGAAACCAGAAAAAGCACTGCGTGCTATGGGCATCGAAAATCGTGTAGGCGAAATAAACCAAATCGTAGAAAATGCCAAGTACGGAGAATTAGTTAGTTTTGATATTTAGCACCTTATAATATATGGCACTATTTTATACGCCAGAAATTACCGAAAAATTTTACACCCTCCCAGAAGAGGAATCGAAACATTGCATTCGTACGCTACGAAAAAAGGAGGGCGATATTATAGCACTAACCAACGGCAAAGGCACTTTTTACAAAGCCGAAATAGTACTTGCCCACCCAAAACGTTGCCAAATAAATATAATTTCTAGTACAGAAATAAAAGCTCCAGCTTTTAACTTGCAAATTGCAATAGCCCCGACAAAAAATATAAACCGCTTTGAGCTTTTTCTGGAGAAAACAACAGAAATAGGGATTGATAGAATTACCCCTTTAATTTGTCGGTATTCTGAACGGAAAACTATAAAACATGAGCGTCTTGAAAAAGTCCTTATTGCTGCAATGAAGCAGTCGAAAAAAGCCTATAAACCCCAGCTCGATGAACTTACAAAATTTGAAAATTTTATAAAGCAAGAGTTTCAAGGGCAAAAATTTATAGCCCACTGCTACAAGGGAAAAAAACAAAAATTAAAGACCATTTATAAAATTAACAACAACACCTTAATTTTAATCGGCCCGGAGGGCGATTTCTCCGAGCAAGAAGTAGCATTAGCCAAAGCTAATGGCTTTGAAGAAATAACACTTTCAAATGCACGCCTTCGTACAGAAACGGCAGGGATTGTAGCTTGTAGTGCCATCAATTTGCTAAATTTTTAATTTATTTGATAAAATTGCCAGCTAAAGTTACTCAAGGCATAATTTTTGGATTGAAAATTATACAACAACTTTCTGCCTAATAGAACAATTCGATTTCTGCTGGGTTATTATTTCTTTTTTTTTATAACTCTTTTTTCTTATTTTTACGTTTTAGGAAAAAGCAATACACTAACCGATAACAAAATAATTGATGAGTTTCTCTACCGAAGATTATGATAAAAGCCTATCATTCAGGCTTTTTAGTGATATGCAGAAAGATAATCTGGAATATACTTATCGGGGTGATTTTACAACCGCAATTACAGATACTATACTTACACTGGCAGAATCTAATCTGGCCAATGCCGAAACGCAACGCAAAATCCGGAAAAAAGTTTACTTTATAATGGTGGAAGGTTTACAGAACATGACCCGCCACCAGCTAGAGAACCACCCCGGTATTTTTGTAATGCAGCGTAAAAAGCACGGCTACTTCATTACCACTGGCAATGTTATTAAAAATGATGAAGAGCAAATGCTTGGGGAAATGATTGATAAAATCAATGCCATGGATAGGGCTGAACTTAAAGAATATGCCCGAAAAGTACTCGATAACCACGTAATGTCCGACAAAGGAGGCGCCGGTTTAGGGCTAATAGAAATTGCAAAAAAATCAGGCAGTAATATATTTTACCGTTTCCGAAAAGTAACCGATGAGTATTCTTTTTTCTACATGCAAACTAGAATACCCTCGATAGACAACAAGGAGCCCGAGGACTTAGAACTCGAAGACACCTCCTTAGAAGGGATAATGAGTTTGCATAAAGTGCTCGATACCCAAAATATACTGCTCAATTTTAGCGGAAATTTCACACAAGAAACATTAATTAATCTGCTTTCGATTATTGAAAAGCAACTAGAAGGCACGGTGGTACTTAAAATGAAGGTGTTTAACCTAATGGTGGAAATGTTGCAAAATATAGTAAAACATGCCGATAACTATGTCCATAACAACGTTAGCGGAAAACATGCTATTTTTTATATTGCAGAAACCGACAAAAATATAACATTTACTACGGGCAACTATATCTTAAATTCTAAAATTACCCAATTAGAAGAACGCCTTGCTAAAATAAATTCTTTACACAAAGAAAAACTGAACGATTATTACAACGAGTGCCTCTATGATTTTGAAAAAGACAGTGATACACACTCTGGCTTAGGGCTAATTGATATAAAAATAAAAAGTAAAAACGATTATAATTATGACTTTTTTAGGGTAGATGACGACTACTCGTTTTTCTCGCTACAAGTAAAAATACAGAAAACACGAACAAGTATCACCCCCTATATATTACAAGCCGAAAAAGACTCTCCAGAAATTGTACTGGACTCTAATAACAGTATTTTTCGCTTTAAAGGGAGGTCGTATATGGAAAATGCAAAAAGCTTTACCGCCCTTGTTTAGAGTGGCTGCACCATTACTTAATAGACCCAAACAACCTTACTGAAATTAATTTTGAACTCGATTTTATTGCCACTTCCACTATGAAACAACTCGCACGGATTTTTAAGGTGATAGAAAAACTTTCAGAGAAATCTAAAATTGTAATAAAATGGCACTATAAAAAAGGCGACCACAGCATGATGGAGTCGGGTATCCGATTTTCACAAGCCTTAAATATAAATATAGACCTTATAGAAAGTCCTGAATAGCACGGACAACTACCAGTTTAAAATTATAAAATCCTAAATTCTTCTGGAATCTAGAATTTTATCTTAATACCCCATTTTAGCTAAATTATAGACGATTATATGAATATCCTAAAGCATAATTTTATAAGCTATACCACAGTCATTTTAGACGAAAAGTTTGAAACATCTCATGCCCTTTTTTCAAAATCAATAGAAATATCACTGCTTGATATTGATAATAATTTGTTACAAAAAGTAAAGTTTGCTTACGCAAATAAAGCCATCTTACAACAATTCATAGCTCAGCAACTCCCCCTAAATTTTGATAACTGTTTTTTAGAAATCCCCAAAGAACTCCCCCGTAACCAAGATGGTTACTGCATATTAAACGGCTTTTCGGCCAACAACTCCTTTATTGTAGGGCAAGATAATGAAATCAATTTTTCAAAAATAATATTCGAGAATAAAGTACTTGATTTTACAGAAACCATTTTTTTTTCAAAAAAAATAAACTTTTCAGATGCCCAATTTACTGCCAAATCAACCTCATTTGAATACTGTAGTTTTATTGCCGAGCAATTAACTTTCCATAAAGCCAAATTTACTGATGGAGATGTGAGCTTTAAAAACACCTACTTTTCAGACTCTCGAAAAGATTTTGAAGAAATGCACTTTGGCAAAGGGCTAACCTCTTTTGTCAATGCAGAATTTTACAAAGGCGACGTACTATTTACTGGTACAGTATTTGGACATGGAAAAACCACCTTCAAAATTGCCCGATTTGGTACTGGGCGAACCGATTTTTCAAGGGTCGTATTTTGGGCAGAAGAAACTTCATTTGAGCAAGCCCAATTCGGAGATGGCGATGTTTCATTTCGCTCAGCTACCTTTAAAAACGGTAGAGTAAACTTTGTGAGCTCTAAATTTGGCACAGGAAAAAAATCATTTATAAACACCCAATTTGGCAATGGGAATGTGCATTTCAAGAACTCCAATTTCGGCTCCGGAAAAACCACCTTTCGCTTAGCGACTTTTGGCTACGGGATTGTCGATTTTCATTTCTCCGAATTTAAGCAAGGGGATATTATTTTTGATGGTACAAAATTTTCTGACGGAGGAATCAATTTTAGAGCCGTGCATTTTGGTACAGGAAGGGTCAGTTTTAAACGGTCATTACTGGGCAATGGTAACATTATTTTTGAAGGCATATCATTAGCCGGACGCTTTATTATACAAGACTCGGTATTTGGCAACGGCGAAGTCAACTTTGCAGAAGCAGATTTAAAAAAGGCCAACGTACTTATTCAAAATGTCGATTTTGGTATCGGTAAAATTTCATTTAAAGATTCAAAATTTAATAAACTATCATTAAAAGGCTCACAGCTAGATAATTACTTCGACCTGCGAATGCACTCCTGTAAAACCTTAGATTTGTCCGATACCGTTGTAAAAGGCATTGTTGATTTAGATGCCTACAACTCAAAATCCCATATAAACGAAATCAACCTAGACGGCATGCGACTTTTGGGCAGAATTTATATCGACTGGTACAAACATGAACTAAAAAAAATAATCCACCACCAAAAAACTTCATGGGCAAGCAAAGCCGAGCAGTTTAGAATTTTAAAAGAAAATTACAGCGTAAACGGGCAATACGACTACGAGGACGAGGCCTATGTAGAATTTAAACGAGCAGAATCAAAGGCAATTCTGGAAAGTAAAACTAAGCACAACCCAAAAATGAAACCGATTTACTTAATCGGTAAATTTTGGGAATGGCTAATCTTTGATAAAATGGGCAAGTACGCCACCGACCCTATAAGGGTGCTAATTGCTATGTTGGTTACATACATCGGGTTCAGCTTGCTCTATGTTATTTTAGGGAAATTTAGCGACATGCACATTATTTCAGCCCTCTTTCCACCCAATGACCCTAGAGTAATGAGTATTTTTCCAAGAGCATTTTACCACAGTGCAATTACCTTTCTTACAATAGGTTACGGCGATTATTACCCCAGTGGGATAACCCGATGGATTTCTGCATTTGAAGGCTTTGTAGGCCTATTTCAGATGTCCTACTTTACAGTAGCCTTTGTAAGGAAAATGTTACGTTAAACTAAAATATTTTTTAAATTTGTTTC
>CAMZKQ010000059.1 GCA_947311265.1 uncultured Chlorobiota bacterium
AGAGAGAGAGAGAGAGAAACGGAAATATCAATGTACCCTAAGATTATAAGCTTTATTCCGGATCCATACTTATTTGCAAATTATTAATGGATCCTGATCTTAGATTTAACTGATTATCATTAGAAAATCTTCTTTAAATTCTCCACTTATGAATGATTGAAAGCAGATCTACAAGCATGAGCCTCAATAATATAGTTTCGGTTGGATGGACTGTTTGAGAAACATATAAAAAGAAATGCATTTCGTTATACATAATTGAATCATGCAGGTGCCAGGAAGCACTTATTATGAAGTGAAAATAAAATAGAACAAATGTTTCTTGGTGATAGGGAACTATTACTGAAGCACAACAAAACGCAAAATTAAAACTAAAACCCCAATGGCAAGCCCTGCCAACCAGCCCCAAAGCGATTTTTTTACTTCTACCTTTAGCTTTCCTGATGAAAAATAAACAATAAGTACCGCCAAAGGCCCTAAAAATGCACCCCATAAAAGAGCCGTACCAACAGCAGCCATTAAAAAAGTAAACCAAAAAGAGGACATCTTGCCCGGGGCATTTTTTTTATCACCCTCTGGTGGGGTAGGGGTGGGGCTACTAACTTGTTGCGAGGTCGGTTGCTCAATTTGGCTAGCTGGCAAATTACCCTCTTTATCTATAAACTTATCGGCTGCCGATAATGAGCTTGCAAAAAGTAAAAAAGAAAATAAAAGGATAAGATGTTTCATATAAAGTTTTTTTTTGCTCTAAATTATTTATTTTTACAAAAATATAAAAAACTATAAGAATCAAAATTAGAAACTTAAAAAAGTTCATGAACATTCCTATTATAGACAGCCATACCCACATGTACGCCGAACAATTCGACGACGATTGGCAATCTGCCGTTGATAAAGCTATCAGAACAGGCATAAAAACAATGATTTTACCAGGCATAGATTCCACCTATTTTGATGCCCAAATGAAATTAGTAAAAGCCTTTCCAAACAACTGTTTTAATGCCTTTGGGTTACACCCGTCGCACGTAAAAGAAAATTTCTTAGACGAACTGGCGTGTGTAGAAAAATACCATGCCGAAAACCCCGCAGTAGCCGTTGGCGAAATTGGTATCGACTTATATTGGGACAAAACCTACCTGCCACAGCAAATTGAAGCCTTTGAATATCAGGTGAATTTAGCAAAAAAGCTAAAGTTGCCAATAATAATCCACGTAAGAGAGGCTTTTGATGAGGTCTTTAAATCTTTAGATAAACTAAACGATAACTCCCTTGGCGGGATATTCCATAGCTTTACAGGAACAGTTGAACAGGCAGAAAAAATTGTAGAGTATGGAGGCTTTAAAATGGGAATTAATGGCATTGTTACGTTCAAAAATGCAGAGCTACCCAAAACAGTCGAAAAAATAAATCCAAAACACCTTGTTTTAGAAACCGACTCCCCTTGGCTTTCCCCCGCCCCAAAACGAGGAAAAAGAAACGAAAGTGCACACCTTATACATATAGCACAAAAAATTGCAGATTTACACGGGCTTCCGCTGGAAGAAATAGCAAAAATAACGAACCAAAATGCAAAAGAAATTTTCGGAGAAAAGATATTTAAAGTTAGCTAAATGAAACCATCAGTCCTAATTATTTATACAGGAGGTACTATTGGCATGATGGCAAATGCCAAAACAGGAACTTACGAACCTTTTGATTTTAAGCACCTTACTAATCAGATACCCGAGTTGCACCGTATTGGCTGCACGATTAAAACAATTGCATTTGAAAAGCCAGTAGATTCTGCCGATATGCGACCTGCCACTTGGGTTAAGCTAGCCACCCTACTGAAAGAAAACTACCACCTGTACAATGGTTTTGTGATACTTCATGGTACAGACACCATGGCATACACCGCATCAGCATTGAGTTTTATGCTCAATAATTTTAATAAGCCAGTAATCTTAACCGGCTCGCAATTACCGATTGATACAGTACGTACCGATGGCAAAGAAAACTTAATAACCTCGGTAGAAATTGCAGCCGCCCAAAACGGAATGTTGCCCACAGTCCCCGAAGTCTGTATTTATTTTGATGCAAAATTGCTCCGAGGCAATAGATGCAAAAAAGTTAATTCAGAGAATTTCGCCGCTTTTGAATCGCCCAATTATCCAGCCTTAGCAGTTGCAGGTATCCGTATAAAATATAACTTTGCATACATAATGAAACCCAATTATGAGCGAATTGTAAAGACTTATTTAAAGTTTAACAATAATATCGCTTTATTAAAACTATACCCAGGAATTTCAAAAGCAGCTGTAAAAGCAGTATTCAATATCGAAGGTGTAAAAGGCGTTGTACTCGAAACTTTTGGGGCAGGAAACGCAAGCCTTCAAAAATGGTTCATTAAAACAGTAGAAAAGGCTTGCGAAAGAGGCATTTTTGTACTTAACGTTACCCAATGCAACGGAGGAAGTGTAATGCAAGGCAGATATGGAACAAGTTTAGGCTTAAAAAAAGCAGGCGTTATTAGCGGGCACGATATAAGCTCGGAAGCAGCAATTGCTAAAATGATGCTTTTGTGCGGGTCTGATTTACCAAAAAATCAAATAAAGTACTATTTAGAACGCTCAATTGCAGGAGAAATGACCATAAGAAAAGAAAAATTGGATTTTTTGTAAGTAATATTTTAAGTGTTAAATAATTTTTTGTACTTTCGGCAACTCAAATTAGTGTTTCTTGCTTTTCGGATTAAGAAATATTGGAGAGGTGTCCGAGTGGTTTAAGGAGCACGCTTGGAAAGCGTGTGTACTCCAAAAGGGTACCGGGGGTTTGAATCCCTTCCTCTCCGCTGTGAAATTAAAATAAAACCTTTATAATTTAATCAAAACAAACATGAAAAGATTATTTGCCCTGATTGCATTTATTGCAATTCTAACTGTAGGATTTGGACCAAAAGCGATTGCCGCCCCAGGAGACACCACAGTCGTAGAAAAAGTAGCCGAAGTTAAGGAGGTGAAAGAAGCCGTAACTTCAAACGACAGTGCTGAAGAAGCCAAAGAAGAAAGTTTACACCAAACAATAAAAGAAAAGTTTATTGAAGGCGGTGCATTCTTTATGAGTTTCGTATTGATTTGCCTTATCTTAGGTTTAGCACTGATTATAGAAAGAGTATTGTACCTTAATTTAGCAGATACAAATACCGACAAGCTTCTCGTTAAAGTAGAAGATGCACTTGAAACAGGAGGCATTGAAGCAGCAAAAGAAGTATGCCGCTCTTCACGCGGGCCAGTAGCAAGTATATTTTATCAAGGGCTAGACCGTGCAGACCATGGCGCTGATGTAGTCGAAAAAACAGTTATTTCTTATGGAAGTGTCCAAATGGGAATGCTCGAAAGAGGGCTGACTTGGATTTCCCTCTTCATCTCCCTAGCACCAATGCTTGGTTTCATGGGAACTGTAATCGGTATGATTGGAGCATTCGACTCTATCCAAGCAGCAGGCGATATCAACCCATCATTAGTGGCAGGAGGTATTAAAGTTGCACTTATTACAACAGTATCAGGGCTTATCGTAGCTATGATACTACAAGTTTTCTATAACTACATTGTTGCAAAAGTTGATAACATTGTAAACAATATGGAAGACGCATCTATTTCATTAATCGACCTAGTATTAAAGCACTCTAAAAAATAAACAGTATGACAGATTTAGTAGGAAAAATAACAAAAGTACTCTTACTGTTGATGATGGCTGTTACCGTTATAATTGCGATACTGTTTTATATTGACATTGCAGGAGTAAAAGAAGGGGGGGCAACACCTACAGGTTGGGTAGAAGCATTCTTAAAACTAAGTTATATATTTGGAATTGTAGCAGCAATTGCGGCAGTTGGTTTTGGACTATTCAAATTTGTAATGAAATTTGTAGATAAACCAATGGACGGCGTAAAAATGCTTATCCCATTTATTGTTCTTGGAATTATTGCAATGGTAGCCTATGGCTATGCCGCCGATACTGCCTTAACTATAGAAGGCTACACCGGGACAGATAACTTTGATGGCTCAAAAGCATTAAAATGGTCAGGAGCAGGGCTTATTGCAATGTACTTACTTGCAGGATTAGCAACCCTTTCCATCGTATTTGCAGAAGCCTCCAAAATTGTGAAATAAACTAAAAAAGCTAGTTTTAGCAACCTGCTAAAACTAGGCTAACCTTTTTTTTGATACCCACATAAACTGAATAAGCAAAATTAAATAGCACTTTGTGCTTAATCTAAAAAAATTATGGCAAGAAGACCTTTACAAGAAATTAATGCTGGCTCAATGGCAGATATTGCATTTCTTTTACTCATATTCTTTTTGGTTACAACTACAATGGAAACAAACAAAGGGCTTCCAAGGAAGTTGTCTGAAATAACAGATGAACCCCCACCAGTTGATTTTCAAAAAAGAGATGTTTTTACTGTTTTAATAAATAGCAATAACGACTTATTAGTGCGTAACGAACCTGGTAACCTTGCCACTTTGTGCGACGATGTTAAAGAGTTTATTAAAAACCCCGAAGACAAAGACCACCTTTCTAGGAGGAAAAGCGAACCCAAGAAGGTTGAGTTTTTTGGAATGGTAAATTATATATCAAGAGGAGTCGTTTCTTTACAGAATGATAGGAATACAAAATATAAAAAGTACATAGAGGTACAAAACGAGTTGGTACGAGCATTTGCCGAACTAAGAGATGAAAAAGCTAAACAAAAATTTGGCTTAACTTATAAGGAGCTTGAAGCAATAGAAAAAAAAGGCGACCCTACTGCAAAAGCAAAACTAAAAGCAATACGCACAATTTACCCACTAGCAATATCAGAGGCCGAACCAAGGAAAATTGCAAAATAAAACATAACTGCTAACTAGTAATCCTATACCTAGGATAAATAAGAAAATATAATTATGGCAAAATTTAGAAAAGGTGGCGGAAAAGCAACCCCTGCAATATCAACAGCATCGCTACCCGATATTGTATTTATGTTACTCTTCTTTTTTATGATTGCAACGACTATGAGAGAGGTTGAGTTAAAAATAAAAAATGTAGTCCCCGAAGCAACAGAGTTGAAAAAATTAGAAAACAAGCAGTTGATTAGCTATATTTATGTAGGTGCGCCTTCAAAAGCATATAGAAATAAGTACGGAAAACTAGCAAAAGTGCAAGTAAACGATAAATTTATTAATGTAGAAGAAGGGATTCGTGCTTTTGTTGATGCAGAACGTGCCGAACGAGACGAGCAAGATGCAAAAAAATTAACATGGTCTTTAAAAGTAGATGAAGACGCAGAAATGGGTATCGTTAGTGATATAAAACAAGAACTAAGAAAAGCCTCAGCACTTAAAATAAACTATACGGCACGAGAAAAAGTTAAAAGATAATTTTTGATGATGAATAAGTGAATTTACTAAGCTCCACAATTGTGGAGCTTTTTTTTTTCATAATAAGACGCTTGTTTGAGTGCTCTTAAAAGCGTTTGAGTAACTACCTCAGTTGTTGGTAATAATAATGTTCCAGAAGTGAACAACCTCTAATTTTTAAATACACCCAATTAGCCTCCCATCCTCCTTGATTCGTGCTAAACTTGAAATTCTTACCCCAAGTTTAAGAATAAAAATAGGCTGTAAAAAATTGAGGACGCTAGGACTACTACGATTGATTTATTTGCAGTTGCTTGATTTTCAATAGATAACAAAAAGTGTTAAATACTTATTAACAACTATTGCTTATTTAATATGAAATTTGTAACTTTCGATGTTGAAAAACGGCAGACTTTAAAAAGTATAGTTTACTGTATATCAGGCAATTCAAACTATCACAAAAAACAAAACCAGTACAAGCAATGGCAGAATATACCCACCTCCACCTGCACACCCAATACTCCGTCCTCGATGGAGCATCAAATATTAACGAACTAATGGAACGTGCCACAGAATACGGCATGAAATCCATGGCAATTTCCGACCACGGAAATATGTTTGGAGTAAAAGTATTTCATAAAGCCGCAAAAAAAGCAGGAATAAAACCAATACTCGGGAGCGAAGTCTATGTTGCCCGAAATTCCATGCACAGCAAAAAAAACAAAGAAGACCGCAGTGGCAACCACATGGTAATTTTAGCCAAAAATAAAGTTGGCTATCATAATTTAATGAAATTAGTATCCTATGGCTGGACAGACGGATTTTACTACAAACCAAGAATTGATAACGAACTACTTTTTAAGCACTCGGAAGGCCTAATAGTGCTTACCGCTTGCCTCGGCGGAGCCGTGCCGCAGGCAATACTAAAGGGCAACCCTGAAAAGGCAGAAGAAATTGCACTAAAATACAAAGCCGTTTTTGGCGATGATTTTTACCTCGAGCTACAACGCCACCGCACAGGCGATGCCAAAGCCGACGAACGCATTTACGACTACCAAGTAAAAGCCAATGCAGAAATCATAGAAATTGCAAAACGCACAGGCATAAAACTAGTCGCCACCAACGATGTACATTTCGTAAAAAAAGAAGATGCCGAGATACATGATATTCTTATCTGCCTAAGCACCAGCAAAGATTTGGACGACCCCAACCGTATGCGATACACAGGGCAAGAGTTCCTGAAATCGCCCGAAGAAATGGCAGAAATATTTGCAGATGTACCAGAAGCCATTGCCCATACACAAGAAATTACCAACAAGATTGAAGAGTACGAGCTCGACCGAAAGGCAATTATGCCCCCTTTTCCATTGCCCGAAAATTTCTCAAATGAAGAAGAGTACCTACGCCACCTTACATTTGAAGGGGCAAAAATGCGCTGGGGCGAAATTAACGAAGAACAAGAGGAACGCCTTAATTTTGAGTTAGATACCATTATCCGTATGGGATTTCCCGGTTATTTTTTAATTACTTGGGATTTTATAAAAGCAGGACGAGATATGGGCGTTTTAGTAGGCCCCGGGCGGGGGTCGGCAGCAGGTTCAGCAGTTGCTTATTGCCTCCGAATTACAGAAATTGACCCCATAGCCTACGGCTTGCTCTTCGAGCGTTTTCTAAACCCCGACCGTATATCAATGCCCGATATTGATATTGATTTTGATGATGAAGGAAGAGAAAAAGTTATTGAGTATGTAGTAGAAAAATATGGACAAAAACGAGTGGCAAATATCATCACTTTTGGTACAATGGCAACAAAATCATCTATAAAAGATGTTGCAAGGGTACTAAAATTAGACCTTCCCGAAGCCAACCGTATTGCCAAATTAGTACTCGATAAACCCGGAACGAATTTCACAAAAGCCTTTAAGGCTTCACCAGAACTGGTGGCCGAAAAAAACTCATCTAACCCACTTATTGCAAAAACAATGGATTTTGCAGTCCGCTTGGAAGGTACAATTCGCAATACGGGCACACACGCCTGCGGTATTATTATTGGGCGGGACAATTTGGAAGAGCATATCCCACTGTCCACCTCAAAAGACTCCAAACTATTTGTAACCCAGTACGATGGAAAGCACGTTGAAGATGTGGGAATGCTAAAAATGGACTTCCTAGGGCTGAAAACCCTATCCATAATTAAAGAATGTGTGGCAAATATAAAATTATCGCAAGGCATTGAGGTAGATATTGATAACGTACCCCTTGATGATAAAAAAACATTTGAACTTTATGCCAATGGCGAAACCACAGCCATTTTTCAGTTCGAGTCTGACGGTATGAAAAAGCACCTTAGAGCATTGAAACCCAATAAGTTTGAAGACCTCATTGCAATGAATGCTTTATATCGCCCGGGACCAATGGAGTATATTCCTTCCTTTATTGCAAGAAAGCACGGGCGAGAAAAAATCCATTACGACCTTCCGGAAATGAAAGAATACCTAAATAATACCTACGGTATTACTGTGTACCAAGAGCAAGTGATGCAACTTTCGCAAAAAATTGCTGGTTTTACCAAAGGGCAAGCCGATAGTTTGCGAAAAGCAATGGGTAAAAAACTTATCGACATGATGAATGACCTAAAAGGAAAATTCATGGAAGGTGCAATGGCAAAAGGACACCCAGAGAAAATACTAGAGAAAATTTGGAAGGATTGGGAAGCCTTTGCACAATACGCATTTAACAAATCCCACTCCACCTGCTATGCCTATGTAGCCTACCAAACGGCCTACCTGAAAGCCCACTATCCTGCCGAATTTATGGCAGCCGTATTGAGCAACAATCTATCCAACATCACAAAAATATCTACTTTTATGGACGAAAGTAGGCGTATGGGATTTGAAATAAAAGGCCCTGATGTAAACGAGAGTTACAGCAAATTTACAGTCAATAAAAAAGGCGAACTTCGCTTTGGGCTTACAGCAATAAAAGGCGTAGGAGCAAATGCAGTAGAAGCAATTATTGAAGGTCGGAAAGAAAATAAATACACCGATTTTTATGACTTTGTAGAGCGGCTAAACCTTTCTACAGTAAGTAAAAAAACAATCGAAGGGCTCGCTATTGCTGGGGCGTTAGACGATATTAGTGGCATTAGCCGCAGCCAGTTTTTTGCCACCGCAGCAGGTGCAGATGGCAGTTTTATAGACACTTGCGTAAAATATGGCAATAAATTAAAAGCCGGAGAAGATTCTAATATGGCAAGCATGTTTGGGGGCGACGATGCCGTTGAAATAAAAAAACCAGACATTCCGCAAGTAGAAGAGTGGAGCAGGATAGACCGCCTAAATAAAGAAAAAGAGCTTATCGGAATTTTCCTTTCGGAACACCCCTTAGACGATTTTAAATTAGAAATTGATACTTACTGCAAATCTTTATCTATCTTAAAAGATATGGACAATTTAAAAGGTGTCGATTTGCGTTTTGGGGGCATTATCACAAGTGTAAACCATGCTACCACTAAGAATGGAAAGCCTTTCGGCTCGTTTGTGGTGGAGGATTATAAGCACTCGCATAAAATTGTGATGTTTGGAAAAGACTATCTCAACTTCAAAAATTACATGACCGTAGGTTATGCTATCCTGCTAAAAGGTAGGGTGGAGCATCGTTTTGGGCAACCCAATGCAGAGCTAGAACTAAAAATTCGCTCTATAGAAATGCTTGCCGAAGCTAAAGACAAAATGTTGCACAGCCTATCTGTAAAAATCCCTGTTGATAAAATATCGCCAAAATTTATTGACGATTTTTACTCCGTGGTAGAGCAGCATAAAGGCAATACGGAACTCAAATTTATTGTCTATACGCAGGAGCAAGAAATGGGGCTAACTTGGGTGCAAATGTTTTCTCGCACCCAGCGAGTGAGTATCTCCAACGGTTTAATTGATTTTCTTGAATCTGCCCCCGAGGTGGAATATAAAATTGCGTAATCGGATATTTGATTTTGTTAAAAATAGTAAATATTTAAAAAAGACGTTTTTTTTATTAGTTTTGTAATTATTTTTGATTAACTAAAAATAATTTAAAAGCAAAAACCGTTATTTTTTTAGCCAATGTATTTAGTTTGGATAAAGTTAAATACGTGCATTTTTTATAATTTTATAAACACAGTATGAGAAAAACAACAGAATTACTAATTGCCCTTTTTTTTATTGCAGCTAGCCCAAGTATGGTTTTTGGGCAAGAAACTGCAATAGATGCTTTTAAAGCAAAATACCCTAAGATGGGTGGAGAATTAAAACCCGAAGAGGGAAAAAAAGTTGAACCTACATCTATTGCTAGCTACCGTAGCGAATACGCTAGAATGAAAGAAGGTATTGGAGAAATAGAAAAATCTGAAAATGGAGGAGCAACAAAAGAGAACCTTAGTATTTTTGATTATAGCTTACTAAAATCGCTTCAAAAAAAGAAGCAACTAGCAGAGCTTAAAAGGCTACTTGGCAAATCTCGTTTCGATTTAAAAGTAATGCTTAAAGACCAAACAAAATACGGTGTGGATAGTCTTGATGCCCTTACTCATATTTCAATGATGATGGATTTGGTAAAACAAAAAGATTACGAAACAGCCTATAAACCATGGAGTTATTTATTTAATTTCTACCCAATTGCCAGCAAAAATGTATATATTAAAGCCGAAAAAATACTAATTGCAAAATATAAAGCAACCACTAAAAAGGCAAAAGAGATAAACAAAAAATACAAAACCTCTAAAAGCCCAGACGATTTAGCAGAGGTAAAACGGCTACTTGCAGAGAAACACGTATGGATTGACACCTTATTTATGGCCTACGACCAACGTATAAAATACTACGGAAACGCAAAAAAGAAAGGCAAAGGCTATGTACTTATACAAAAAGGAATATCAATGTATAAATACAGAAAAAAAGACACACTTGAAGTGGCCTATAAAGTGTTGGGCGAAGGCATTGACATGGAACAAAAATTATCAAAACTAACGGCCTTACAATATTACATGAAAATGTCGTCCAAACTATTTAAGCTGAAAAAACACGATGCCGCAGTCGTAGTGGCTGATTATACTAAAATGAGTGATTTATTGGTGGTCATAAAAAAAGACTACGAAACCAGAATTGAGAAATATAAAAAGAAAGGAAAAGCAAAGAAACAAGCTAAATACGAAAAACAGCTGAAAAAACTGCTTACCGTTGAAGACGACGTTACCCAAGAATTTATACAGTCGGGTGCAGGGAAATGCGAGCATCTAATTCCTGCCTTTACACCAAAATACGAAGCTAATCCTACCGATTTAAAACTACTTAAAAAGATTTCAGGAATCCTAGTAAAGCAAAAATGCACCGACTCTGAATTGTTTGAAAAAGTAGCTATTTCTCTTTATCAGCAAGAACCCTCTTCGACTTCTGCCTATATGATTGCCCAGTTGCAGCTTAAAAAAGAACCTGTTGATTACGATAAAGTTGCAAAATACTATAAAGAAGCTTGCGACCAAGTGAAAGACACCGCCGAAGCATCAAAATACTTTTATGGTGCAGCAGTAGTTGCCAACAAACGAGGGAAAAAAAGCGAAGCCAGAAAATTGGCTCGAAAAGCCATCTCTTTTGACCCTAAAATGGGGAAAGCATACCTACTTATCGGGGCACTTTATGGCTCTACATCTGGTTGCGGAAGCAATGCCTACGAGAGCTCATTTGTAAACTCGGCAGCCATTGATAAGTTAAATAAAGCCATAAGCGTCGACCCATCTATAAAATCATCAGCCTCTAAACTTATTGGGCAATACCGTTCCAGACTACCTCAAAAATCAGAAGTATTTATGCAGAACCAAAAAGTAGGGGCGAAGAAAAAAGTAGGTTGCTGGATTGGAGAAACAACAGTAATCCGCACTCGTGATTAAGCAAAGGCAACTAAATACAATGCTGTAAACCCTTCTGCTAATACAGTAATCGCTTATATAGAAAAATGTAAACTAAAATAAAAAATCTGGCAAAGCACCAGATTTTTTATTTATATTGCGTTCCGCAAATAGAAACCAAATGGAAACAATAAACGAAGTTAAGGAGTACCTGCAATCTACCGACTTACTTTCTGGGGCAATAGATAATGCCGAAATGTTATTAAACCACGCAGCTTCGCATGGTTTGGAAATTAGTAAAGAAACAGTAGCCGCTATTATCGCTGCAAAAAATATCGAACTTGAAAAAAAATGGAACGCTGATACTGAAATTAACTTTTGGCTAGCCTATAAATCCCTCTCCAAAGAGGTGCACCCAGTTACGGTGGATAGCCTAATGTCCACCCATAATAGGCTAATTAGAGAGCCAAATATCTTTCAACGTTTTGTGAAAAAACGTACAAAAGAATCCTACTCTAGAACTTCTGCTCGGATTTATTTATTAGCCGCCCTTGCTTCGATGTTACTCATGCTAGCTACCCAAATGTTCTCCCTCAAAGGCACTACTTTGCTAAACACTATCCAAAGGGACAACGAAAACATACAGCTGATTAACAAAGATATTGATAAACTAAAGCTCCTTTTAGGAGCAGATAAAACCAATAAAGCAGCAAAACTTGAAAAAGAAAGACTCTATGCACAAAAAGCCGAATACGACCAAGAAATTAGAAGTAGTATAGAACTCTTAGAACCTTGGGTTTACGTGCTACGAAAGTTTACCCTGTTGGGCAATAAAAAAACAATAGAAAAAGCAAAAGACGACCTTGAAGGCAAAAAGAAAATTGCACTTCCCTTTGCACCGCCAGGAACAAGCACAGCAGAAAATGGCATTAGCCATCAAGTAAACATCATACAAGAAGCCCAAAATTTTACGCAAATTATACAACTCTATATACTCCCCTTATTATATGGGCTTATTGGCGGATTTATTTTTGTCCTCCGAGGGCTGGCTACCGATTTTAAAAATTTGGTTTATTCTCGCTATTCCAATATCAAATATTCATTACGAATACACCTAGGGGCATTAGCAGGGCTTATTGTTGGGCTACTTTGGGGCGACATCGAAAGCCAAAGAATTACTTTTATTGATTCGCTCTCCACCGCAGCACTTGCCTTTATCGCAGGTTATGGTGTTGAATATGTATTTAACGGTTTAGATAAATTTGCCAACTCAATAAGCAAAAACAAAGAAGACTAGCACACACCTCTATATAAAGGGACGCTTAGCTTACAAATTGAAATTAAAATGCAAAGAAAATACGACTTTTTAGTAATAGGCTCAGGGCTTGGCGGATTAATGTTTGCACTAAAAGCCGCAGAAAGCGGAACGGTTTGCATGGTAACTAAATCTGGAATAAAAGAATCCAACACCAACTATGCACAAGGCGGAATAGCAGGAGTCGTTTCAAAACCAGACACCTACGAGAAACATATACAAGACACATTAATTGCTGGCGACGGGCTTTGCGATGAAAAAATTGTAAGAATGGTAATTTCCGAAGGGCCAAAACGAATCCTAGAACTAATAGAATTTGGAGCAAAATTCGACAAACAAGCCAATGGAAATTACGACCTTGCCCGAGAAGGCGGGCATTCCGAACACCGAATATTGCACCACAAAGACAATACAGGACACGAAATACAGCGGGCTTTAACCGAGCAAGTTAAGAATAACAAAAATATCGAAATTTTTGAAAACCACTTTGCTGTTGATTTAATTACCCAACACCACATGGGATTTACGGTAATCCGAAAAAAAACAAAAATTGAATGCTACGGTGCTTATGTGTTAGATAATAAAAGTAAAGTGGTGCATACCGTACTTTCAAAAGTTACATTTGTAGCCACAGGTGGGATAGGCAATATTTACGCCGCAACCACTAACCCCACAGTCGCCACAGGCGATGGGATAGCCATGGTATATCGTGCCAAAGGCTATATAAGGCACTTAGAATTTGTACAATTTCACCCCACCTCATTATACAACGCCAACGAACGCCCTTCATTTTTAATTACCGAAGCAATGCGTGGATTTGGGGGCATACTACGCAACCTAAAAGGCGAAGCCTTTATGGTAAAATACGACCCCAGAAAAGAACTTGCCCCCAGAGATATTGTCGCCCGTGCCATAGATGCCGAAATGAAAATAACTGGCGACGACCATGTTTTTCTGGACTGCACACAGCTCGATAGTAAAGCATTAATTGCTCATTTCCCTAATATTTATGAAAAGTGCAAAACAATAGGGGTAGATTTTACAAAAAAATACATTCCTGTTATCCCGGCGGCACATTATTTATGTGGTGGGATAAAAGTAAATAAGAATGGCAAAACCTCAATTTCTAACCTTTACGCCGCAGGCGAAGCCACTTCGACAGGCTTGCATGGGGCAAATCGCCTCGCCTCCAACTCTTTACTAGAAGCAGCAGTATATGCCGATAGAGCGGCAAAACATGCCGCAAAAAGAATAGCCAAAATTGAGATAAATAAAAATATCCCAGAATGGAACATTGAAGGCACTTCAAACCTAGAAGAAATGGGGCTTATTACACAGGAATTTAAAGAATTGCAGCAAATAATGTCTAGCTACGTGGGCATTGTGCGGTCAGATTTGCGGTTGAAAAGAGCATTAAACCGCCTTAAAATAATAAATGTAGAAACAGAGGAGTTGTTTGATTTGGCAACAGTATCCCAAAAAATATGCGAGCTTAGGAATGCCGTAAATGTAGCTTACCTTGTCATAAAAATGGCAAAGCAACGCAAAGAAAGCCGAGGCTTACACTTTACTACAGACTATCCCGAAAAAGCAATGATGCTATAACCTGCCAATTTTAGAGCAGAAAGGGCTTACAAAAATTCCATCATATCCTGTATTTCAAGGGCTTTTTTTATTGTTTTACCCTGCCTGATAATTTCAATAGAAACATCGCCCTCTACCTCAAGCAAGCGGCGGGTTTGATAATACCCCAGTTCGGAAGTTTTTTGCCCAGCAATGGAATGTATAATATCCCCAGAAATAATACCAACATTTGAGGCTGCCGATTTATTTAATACACTTCTTACCAAAAAACCGCCCTCTGCCACCTTACCTAAACTAATGCCTGCCCGAACGTAAGTAAATAGGCGGTTGTAGTTAGAATTGGGGCGCATATATATGCTATTGCCTCCACAATCTATAACTATATCAAATTTTTCCAAATACAAATTCCCTATTTTTCCCACCCTTACTTTGCTTTTCCTTGCAGATTTGCCTTTGCTATTTCTAGAACAATTAACAAGAACATCGTCAATAGAATATTTACCAATACGAGCATTATTAGCTTTTATTAGGTAACTTTTTACCGCCCCACCAATGCCACCATTTTTTACATTCTTCTCAATCTTGTCCAAATCGGCATAAAAATTTAGGCTATCAGCATAAAAGCGGTCGATAGAAATCGCCATTTCAAAACCAGTATCAATTAAAAACAAGCCAGATACTGTTTTATCCTCACTAATTTCAATATCCATTCGCACATACATTTTACCTTCGATAACCTCTAATTTATACTTTTTGTAGGAAGCATCAATCTTCTCCTTTTTATCTACCAAAGAAAGCCGGTGGTGCTTATAATCAATCTTAACAATATTATCGTAAAAATAATCAAAGCCAATAATCCCATCTTCAACAGGAATTATTTTTTTTAAATCATAAACTAAAACTAATTGCGAGTAGGCCAGCTGCCCAAAAGCATTTACTTTAGGGTTCTCATAATAAGGCAGTTGAACAGGAGCAGAATTGCCCGAGCCTGAAACGGGAATTGTACCTGCTTCTTTTAATTCAATATTATTGGCTGCCACAAAGGTACTATCGAAAAGCGTAACTGGCGAACCCGTATCAAAAAGAAAATTCCCACTAACCGAGCCATTTATATTTACCGTTGCAAAAATAGAGTTAATATAGCGAATGTTCTTTTTTGAAATCTCGCTAGAAGAACTTGCACCCAGTTCCCGTTGGGTCGAAAGAATAATTACAGTGTCTTCCGTACTATTGGCAGTAGAGGCCGTTTGACCTTGTGCGGTTGTTACAGGGCAGTAAATAAACAAAGAAGAGATTAATAAAAAAGAAAAGTAAAAATGGTTCATAGTAAATGGTTTTAAAGCAGTTGGTTTTTAGGGATAAAGGCAAATTTAAACAAATTTAACCTTATATACTAATAATTTTAGAAGAAAAACTAGACGGTAGGTTCAAGTTACAAATACAAGAATGAAGACTATATTGTAATTTTTAAATACATTAAAACCTTCGCTTTTTAGACCAAACCATAGAATAAAAAAAACGGATTTCACTTATTGCTTATATATACTGCCTCATTCCGCACTTGATGCGGAGTCTAAAACTAATAAAATGCTACCCACCCAATACAATTTTAACAAGTAATAAACGTTCTATTAAAAATGGTCTAATTAAATTTAACATAGATATATAAAAACAAATCTATTATTAAAATAAATTAATAGCTAG
>CAMZKQ010000060.1 GCA_947311265.1 uncultured Chlorobiota bacterium
ATCTTTTTCAATATCGGTAAGCGATGTGTAAATAAAGTCTTCAAACATTAAATCTACAAATTTTGAGATTTTTATTTTCTTTTTCCGCACTTGTTTTGTTGCTAGAAATTCTGCAAAATCTACACCTGTATATTTTTTATTTCCGATGGTAAATAGCAAACTATTGAGTCCTGTGGCTTTTTTATCGTCCCATTTTGCCATAAATATAGTCGTATCAACGGCAGAATAAAACCCCGTGGGTTTATTGCGAAGTTTAAAATTATACTCTGCTTTTAGTACTTTGGATACATAAGCTTTTACGATGGCCTTTTTTTCAGGATTTCGTGCAACATCTCTGCGTAAATCTTTTTCTTTTTCTTTGTAAGTGGGCATTGGCTTTCTGTCTATAAGCCGAAGAATATGCCAACCAAAATCTGTTTTTACAGGTTTAGAAAAGTCGGATTTATTTTTCAGTGCAAAGGCTGCTTTTTCAAATTCGGGTACCATTCTCCCGGTGGAGAACCATGGTAATTCGCCACCTTTGGCTGCTGTGCCTGGGTCTTCCGAAATTTTTGCCGTAGTGGCAAAATCGGCACCGCTTTTTAACACCTTATATATACTGTCAATTTTAGTTTTTGCATTAGCCAGCTGTACGCTAGTCATTGTGCGGGGGGTGGCCATCATTATATGGGCAACTTTTACTTGCCCTTGTGCTTTTCGTTTATCCACAAGGCGGACAATATGAAAGCCAAATTTAGAGCGAATAGGTTCTGAAAATTGATTTTTATTTGCAGAAATTAGAAACTCCTGAATAGGGTAAGGTAGGTTGGATAGTGGCATGTACCACAGGTGCCCCTTATTTTTATTTGCCCCTCTGTCGTCGGAGGTTTCACGCACTACTTTTTCATAATTTTCTCCTTTGTTAAGTCTTTTTAGTACGCTTCTAGCCTTTTTTTTAGCGAGTTCTTCATCTTTTTCCGATGCGTTTTCGGATAGTTTAATAAATAGGTGGTCAATTTTCACTTCTGTAGCACTCCTATCATAACTTTGTTTCATTAGCTGTTCAATTTTCTTACTTTCAGTAAGATAGGGCTGCATAAGCTGCTCTCGGTAGCCAGCCAATTCATTTTTAAATTTCGTGATGGTATCTAGCTTTAAGTGTTCGGCTTCAATTACTTTCAATTTAAAGTTAGTGAACAAATCAATGTATTCTTCAACTGATTTTTTATCAAATTCGGTAGCATTATTTTTGCTATAAATGTGCATAAACTCTGCCGATGATATTTTTGCTTTCCCGATGGTCATTAAGGGGTCATTTTTTTGTGCAAAACTTGCTCCTGAAATTAATGTAGATAACAAAACAACTAAAACGATTCTTTTCATAACTTAAATTTATATTCTCGATTTTTTAATAAGGTTTAAAAAAGTGTTCAAAATTAATACTTTATTTTAGAATATCTAAATTTTCTGCTTTAGTTAAATGTAAAACCTATAATTCGGTTCAGCTATTTTATTAAAAAAGTTAGAATATTAAATAAATAGCGAGTTGCTATCCCCAATAATTACAGATATTAAAAAATATTTTAATTTACAATAAGCTCATAATCAATCATTTACAACAATAATAAAATTAAAATTAAATTGTATCGTGTACAGGATACTTGAAAAAGTTTTTTTTTTTGTAAATTAGCGTTTTCTTTTGAAAATAGAACTAAGAAATTTTACATTTAATAAAACCTGAATTTGTGGCAAACTCAAATTTGAAAAATATTGGTACAAAACTTACCCTGTGGGGTATCCTGCTAGGAGTACTCTTACGTGGATTTACTATTTTTCTGGAAATCAGCCACTTAGACTTAGGTTTTTCCTACGAAGGCTTAGTTGCTATTCATAAAAATAATAGTTTAAACTATTTGCTAGATGTTTTCCCACCTCTTATTTTAGGTATTGCAGGAAATATTATTGGGGTTGTTTTTAGGCGATATTATATAGCTAACAATGAAACTATTTCAAGTTTAAAATCCCGAAAAAATGAAATTTTTCAGTTTGTAGAGCTACTCAGAAAAGGCGATGTAAAAAATGAAATTGATTTTTCGCAGGAAGATGATTTAGGCAGAGCATTGGTGAATTTGAAAAATGAGCTCATTCAAAATAAACTCGAAGATGAAACCCGAAAACGTGAAGACTTCCAACGCCAATGGACTTCCGAGGGTTTGGCTCGGTTTGGGGCAATCCTTCGAGATAAAAGCAAAAACATAGAAGAACTCTCTGAAAACGTAATTAGCAACCTTGTAAAATACCTAAATGCCAAACAAGCCGGTTTCTTCATCATTGATAAGGGCGAAAGTGGCGAAAAAACAATACGCCAAGTTGCTAGCTTTGCTTATAACCGTAAAAAATACACCGATAAAGTAATTATTTGGGGCGAAGGCTTAATAGGAGCATGTATCCTTGAAAAACAAACCATCTTTATAGAAGAAGTTTCCGAAAATTATGTTGAAATCACCTCAGGGTTAGGCAAAGCAAACCCCCGCTGCCTATTGATAGTACCACTAAAAACCGAAGAGGACGAAATACATGGGGCCATAGAAATTGCCGCTTTTGAGGTCTATAAACAATTTGAAATTGAATTCATAGAGAAAGTGGCCGAAAGTATTGCCATTACAATTACCAACCTAAACACCAGTTTACGAACCGAAAAATTACTCTCAGAATCTAGAGAACAAGGGCGTGAGCTTGCTAAGCAAGAGCAACAAATGAGTAGTGCCATCGAAGACATGAAAAAAATGACACTTGATGCGGCCAAACAAAGTGAGCAATTTGTTAGTTTCACCAACTCGGTAAACCACACAATGATTAGGGCAGAGTATGATAAAACAGGTATCTTAATTTATGCCAATACCAAATTTCTTGAAATCCTAGATTATAAAAATAATTCCGAAGTCGAAGGCAAACATATTTCTACTTTTATCAATAAAAAAGATAGAATATGGTTTGATGAGTTGTGGGAAACCATAATAAAAGGAGGGCAACATTTTGAAGGCGATATGAAACACCTTACAAAAAGCGGAAAAGATGTTTGGACCATCTCCACCTATGTAAGTGTACGTGATGCCGAAGGTAATCCCGAAAAAGTCTTGTTTTTAGGTATTGACACAACTGAATCTAAAAAGCAAAGCTTAGATTACGAAGGGCAAATTAATGCCCTAAACCACTCATCGCTATACGCCGAATATTCCCCAAAAGGCGAAGTCTTAGATTATAACAACAAATTACTAGACCTACTCGGGTTTAGCCTCGAGGACATTAAAGATAAAACGATATTTGACTTCCTATCTGCCGAAGAAGCCGATAACTTCAAAGTCATCTGGGCAAACATATTAGAAGGCGTACCTTTTGAAGGACGAATAAAACGAAATGCAAAAAATGGAACAGAAAAATGGTTTTATGGCACTTTCTCAATTGTTAGAGATATTTACGACGAAATTTCTAAAATAATCTTTATCGGAAACGATGTTACTGTCCAACGGCAAATGGAAGAGAAAAATAGAGAGCAAAATAAAATCCTCACCTTTCAAGAAGAAAAATTACAGCAAGCAAAACTAGACCTTAGCCGGAAATTAAAACAATCCAGAGAAGAAATGAAAATGCAATTTCGAGAAATTGAAACTGTAAAACTACTCAACGAAAAAACACTCGAAGGCATGCTAGATGCCATTGTTACGATAAATCAAGACAATATTGTAGAGTTTTTCAACAAAGCAGCAGAAGACCTTTGGGGACTAAGCAGAGATGCTATATTAGGCAAAGCAGTAGATGTACTACTGCCCAAAAAACATGCCGAACAAGGGCAAGAATATATGGGACATTATTTCAAAATAGGCGATAATATGCTCATCAACACCCGAAAAGAGGTCTTTATAATTGATAAAAATGGCGAGCAAGTCTATATTTTACTTACCCTATCCGAAGCAGGAATTGGGCTACGCTACCGGCTTACCGCCTTCATTCAGCGTATCGAGGTTGAACTATTCTAGCCAACTTATCAGCACTAGCACAGCCCCCATTTCACCATAAATAGGGGCTTTTTTATTTCTTTATTTAGTAAACAATGATAGAATTTATATTTTTAATAACAGGCATTATAATTGGTGGTTTTGCAGCTTGGTACACAGCAACGACCCGCACAGAAAACAAATTCCAGCAAAAAATAAAAGAATACGAAAAACACTTACGTGAAGAAACTGAAAAACGAATACGCTATGAAACCGAACTCTCAATCCTGAAAAACACCCAAAATCATAGCTCAGACAACTTTGAAGCAATAGCCGCAAAAGCCTTGCAAAACAGCAGCGAAATGTTTTTGAAATTAGCCAACGAAACCATGCAGAAATTTTCGGGCAAAGCCGAAAGTAATTTTCACGGCACAAAAAATGCTATCGAAGGCATAATAAAACCCCTACAAACTAGCCTAGTAAAGCACGAGCAACTTATATCTGAAATGCGAGTAGGCAACTCACAAACCTTTGGAAGCATAAAATCCTACCTCCAAGAATTGGCCAAAAGCCAAAAAAGTTTAGAACGAGAAACCGGAGCATTAGCCTCTGCCCTAAAATCCCCAAATGTACGTGGTCGTTGGGGCGAAATCGGCTTACGCCGAATAGTAGAGTTTTCTGGAATGACCGAATTTTGCGATTTTGAAATGCAAGCCAACATAAAAAGCGAAAACAAAAGCTACCGCCCAGATATGATTGTAAAACTCCCCGGAGGAAAACATATTGCAGCCGACTCAAAAGTACCACTAAACGCCTACCTAGACATGATTGAGGCAGAAAACGAGGAAGATAAAAAACGATTTGCCAAACAACACGCAAAAGCAGTAATGCGGCACGTAAAAGAACTCAGCAGCAAAGCCTACTGGTCGCAATTTGATAATTCAATAGATTTTGTAGTCTTATATATGGAAGTTGAACCTGCCTTTGGTGCAGCACTTACAGAAAATAAAAACCTATTTGCAGAAGCCGCTGCCAACCGAATAGTATTTGCAACACCAGCCACCTTAATAGCCCTTTTACAAACCGTTGCATTCAGTTGGAAGCAACAAACTGCCACGGAAAATGCACGCAAAATTTGGAAACAAAGCAATGAAATTTACGAACGCCTAGCCGCATTTTCCGACTATCTACAAAAAATTGGCTCAGGAATAGAAGGCTTAGCAAAAACTTACAACCAAGCAGTTGGCTCTTGGGAGCGACGTGTACAGCCAAGTATCCGAAAAATGGAAGACCTAGGCGCATCATCAGAAAAGAAAAAACTAAAAGAATTACAGCCCTCGGAAACACAAATTAGGCAATAAATTAATTTTCTTATTTTGCCAAATAGAATAAAAATAATATATTTACTTTTTAAGATTTAAAATCTGAAAAATATAACTTTGTAGAATCACAAACAAGCGTTCGTTAGCCCTCTCATAGCACTAGTTATCAGCATATTAACAAATGAAATTAGCTTAAAAAATCAAAATATAACAAACTATTGATAACAATTGAAATACAATCTATAATAACTTCTAAATAATTTAAAATACCCCAAAAATTATGACCGAAAAATTACAACAAACTCTACGGAAATCTCCTGTTGCAAGGTGGATTGCTCTATTGCTCGTATCGCTAAGCCTGCTCACCGGCTACTTTTTTGCCGATGTAATGTCGCCCCTAAAAACCATGCTTGTAGAAAACTCAAAATTAGGCTGGGACAACGAAGGATATGGCTGGTACACAGGAGCTTACTCATGGTTCAATGTAATTTTTGGCATGCTCATTATTGGCGGAATTATCCTCGATAAAATGGGCATACGTTTTACCGGTACAGCCTTTATTATCGTAATGATTGCTGGGGCAGGACTCAATTATTATGCCCTCACCGATGGATTTATAGACCACGGCATTGGCTACGATTTCCTAAACGGATTCTGGACAAAATACAGTCCCTCCGTAAAAATGTCCGCCTTGGGCTATGCCCTCTTTGGCTTAGGGGTAGAAATTCTCGGCATCACCGGTTCTCGAATGGTCGTAAAATGGTTCAAAGGCAAAGAAATGGCATTCGCCATGGCACTACAAGTAGCCCTTAGCCGCCTCGGTATGTTTTGGGTAATGTACCAAGCCCCTCGCATGGCTGGCGACGAGCAAATCGTATCTCGCCCAGTAGCCTTTGGTGCTGTAATTTTAGTCTTCGGATTAGCCGCCTACCTGCTCTACGTGGTTATGGACGCAAAATTAGACAAAGAAGAAACCATAGACCTCTCCGATGAAGAGGAAGAATTTAGACTGGGAGATGTATTCAAGTTATTAGGCAACAAAGCCTTTTTATACATTGCCGTACTTTGCGTATTATTCTATTCGGCAGTCTTCCCATTCATGAAATATGCCCCAGATTTGATGGTCAATAAATTTGGCGTACTCGCCAAAGAAGCCGGTGATATACCCGGACTCTTGCCCATTGGTTCTATGATACTCACCCCTATTTTCGGTTTATTTTTAGATTACAAAGGCAAAAGTGCCAGTATCATGATGCTGGGTTCGCTATTACTTATAGCCGTCCATTTTGGCTTCGCCTATGGTCCTGCATCGTCCGCCTTGGCTATTAGTTTAATGATGTTGCTTGGTGTTGCCTTCTCACTAGTGCCAGCCGCCATGTGGCCAGCTGTACCCAAAATAGTAAAAGAACAATACCTTGGTTCGGCTTACGCACTAATATTTTATATCCAAAACATCGGCTTGTGGCTCTACCCAATGATTATTGGCTCATCGTTGGAAAGTTCAAACCCAGGAGTTACCGAGCAAATAAAAAATGGAATAGATGCCCATTATGATTACACCACACCAATGCTTATTTTTGCCATAACAGGCGTTTTGGGCTTGCTTTTTGCCTTCCTGCTGAAACGGGAGGACAGGATAAAAGGCTACGGACTGGAACTACCAAACAAAGTTTCTGACGACAATGCAAAAGGCTAAGAAATAATTAAAAAAGTTTTGCAAAACTTTTGTGCTGCGAAACTTTTTTATAATTTCGCTTCCCGAAATACGACCCATTAGCTCAGTTGGTTTAGAGCGCTTGCTTGACAGGCAAGAAGTCGCTGGTTCAAATCCAGCATGGGTCACTTAGTAATCAAAGACTTACATTTATTTGTAGGTCTTTTTTTTTGCTTTATACATTTATACATACAAAAGTTTTTTTTAGGGGGGCAGCGTTTTTTTCAGGTCTTTAAAATTTGCATAGCATGGAACTTACCTACGCATCAGTAGCACAAATCAGGAAAAATTACAATTACCTATGGCTTTTGGCCGGCGTGCTTTTTGCCGTCATTATTTGGGCTGAGTGGTCTGGCTCTCAGAGGACTTACGGGGAGGATAGGCGGGAATGAGAATGTTTTTTATTAAGTCGGTATTTTTTGTTAATTTTGGGGAGTGAAACTATACACCTAACACCTAAAAATCGCAACCACAAATATAAAATATGAACGAGACAAAAAACATTACCGACCTAACATTTTTCACAAACGAACCCGAAAATAAATTAATTGACAGATTTAAAAGTTTTCTTAAAGATGTGCAATATTTTGATATTCTTGTAGGATATTTCAGAACAAGTGGTTTTTTTCAACTATATGAATCATTTGAAAATATTGATAAAATAAGAATCCTTGTAGGTTTAAATATTGACAAAAGAACTTTTGATATTATTGAAACTTCAAAACAAAATGAAATAATTGATTTTGAAACACATAAAAAAACAAAAGAAATTTTTGAAAAAGAATTAATTAACGAAATTCAAACAAGCCCTGACAAAAAATCTATTGAAGACGGAATAAAAAAATTTATCCAATATCTGAAAAAAGGCAAAATTCAAATTAAAGCACACCCGAATCGTAAAATTCACGCAAAAGTTTACATAAGCAGATACAACGAAAAAGACAGAGATTTTGGTAATGTAATAACTGGTTCAAGCAATTTTTCAGAATCAGGCTTAGTGAATAATTATGAATTTAATGTGCAGTTAAAAAACAAAACAGATGTAGATTTTGCCCTCGGAAAATTTGAAGAACTTTGGAAAGATGCAGTTGATATTTCGGAAAAATATATTGAAACAATTAATAAAAAAACTTTTCTGACCGAAAAAACAACACCTTACGAACTTTTTTTAAAATTTTTGTACGAATATTTTCAGGAAGATTTAAGTATTGACAGAGATTTATTTTACAAAAATTTCCCGAAAGGATTTATGAAATTGCAGTATCAAGAACAAGCGGTATTAAATGCTAAAAAAATTATTGATGAATACGGAGGTGTATTCTTGTCGGACGTTGTAGGACTCGGAAAAACTTTTATTTCGGCAATGCTTGCAAGTCAATTACCGGGCAGAAACCTTGTAATAGCATCACCGGCTTTGCTGGACAAAGATAACCCTAATTCGTGGGTAAATGTTTTTTATGATTTTAGGGTTTCCGGCGAATTTGAATCTATCGGAAAACTTACTTCAATTATTGAAAAAGGAACAGGCAGATACGATAATGTTTTTATTGATGAAGCCCACAAATTTAGAAACGAAACAAATATGAGTTATGAAATGTTATCGCAAATTTGTGCCGGGAAAAAAGTAATACTCGTTACGGCAACGCCATTAAATAACAAACCTGCCGATATTCTTTCGCAAATAAAATTATTTCAAAAAAGCAAAAACAGCACAATTCCGGGAATAAAAGATTTAGACCGTTTCTTTTCTGTTCTTCAAAAAAAATTAAAAACACTCGACCGTAAAGCTGATTATGAAGAATATATGAGCGAAGTGAAAAATATTTCGCACAAAATTAGAGACCGTATTCTTAAATATATAATGGTGCGAAGGACAAGAGAGGAAGTCAAAAAATATTTTCAGCAAGATTTAAAAGTTCAAGGTTTAAATTTTCCTGATGTCGCCACACCAAAACCGGTGCTTTATCAATTAGATGAAAAACTAAATACAGTTTTTGAAAAAACAATTGAATTAATTACAAACAAAGAAATTTTCCATTATTCAAGATACTCACCTTTGTTATATCTGAAAGAAGAATTAAAATCTTTTGAAAAAACCTCGCAAGTAAACATGAGGGGATTTATGAAAATACTTTTAATAAAACGGCTTGAAAGCAGCTTCTTTGCCTTTAAACAATCAGTAAGTCGCTTTTTGAAATCATACAAAAATTTTCTTGAAATATATAAAAAAGGTTTTGTTTATACAAGTGCTAAACATTCCGGAAAAATAATTGATTATTTTATGAACGATGATTTTGATGCAATACAACGGCTGATTGAACAAGAAAAAGCAGAAAAATATCTGGCAGAAGCATTTAATGATAAATTACAAAAAGATTTAAAAAATGATATAAAAATACTGGAAAAAATTAACAAAATGTGGTCTAAAATTGACTACGACCCAAAATTAATTGAATTTGTAAAACAATTAAAATCCGATAAAATATTAAAGAAAAATAAAATTTTAATTTTTACAGAATCAAAAGAAACTGCCGAATATCTGAAAAAGAACTTATCCAAAATGCTAAAAGAAGAATGTTTAATGTATCACGGAAGTTCAAAAAAACACTTACTTAAAACAGTAATTTCAAACTTCGATGCAAAAGCTAAAAAACCCGAAGACAAATACAGAATACTTGTTGCAACAGAAGTTTTATCAGAAGGTATAAATTTACATAAATCTAATGTTGTAATTAATTATGATATTCCTTGGAATCCTACCAGAATGATACAACGTGTTGGGCGTGTAAACAGAGTTGATACTACATTTAAAAAAGTTTATACTTACAATTTTTTTCCAACCCAACAATCTAATGATATTATTAAATTGCAGGAAGCTGCCATAGCAAAAATTGGATACTTTATTGAAATGCTCGGAAACGATGCCAAACTTCTTACCGAAGGCGAAGATGTAAAATCCTATGAATTATTTAGTAAATTAACTTCAAAAGAATACATAACCGGAGAAGAAGACGCACAGGAAAGTGAATTAAAATATTTCAAAATAATTGTTGATATTAGAGATAAAAAACAAGAACTTTTTGCCAAAATTAAAAATCTGCCTAAAAAAAGCAGAACAGCCCGCTTTGTTGAACCCGATTTTAATATGACCGAGAACTCTTTGGTTTCGTATATGAAAAAAGGAAATATCGAAAAATTTTATATTGCGAGTAACTCGGAAGTTGAAGAAATTGACTTTATTACCACAGCAAAACTATTATACGCAAAAGTAAAAACAAAAAAACAAAAAATGCCCGATAATTTTCATGATTTATTAAGCAAAAATAAAAATGCAATGATAAATGCTCTTGCCGAAGAACAAACCGAAATTACTTTTACAAAAACTGGCAGAGACCAATCTTTAAGTATTCTAAAAATACTTAAAACCGTAAAGAAATTTGCAGGGCATACAGAAAAAAACGAATATTATTTACAAGAAGTTATGAAATTATTTTCGGAAGGTGCAATTCCAAAAAACGTAAGCAAAAGATTGTTGCCTTTATTAAAGGAACTGTCAGACCCATTGAAAATTGTTAATATTGTGCGAGATAATATTCCGGAAGATTATTTTAGAATAAACACGAAAAGCGAAAGCAAACTTGCGGATTATCAACAAGAAATTATTTTATCGGAATATTTTAAGCACTAAGTGCTATTTAAAGTTGCTTATGCAGTTCTGCAACATTCTGATAACTCGAAAATTACAAGTAAATCAACATATAGTGTTTTCAGAGAAGCACTATATAGTTAATTTTGCCTGACATCTTATAACATTATGAAAAAACAAAATGTTGCAAATTCAGACTATCTTACAACATTAGTTGCACTGAAAGAAAGAATTACCCAGGCTCAATACAAAAGCTACTCTGCCGTAAATTCCGAAATGATTTTGGCTTATCTGGACATCGGTAAAATTATATCGCAAAAAACAAAATCCGGCTGGGGAACTTCGGTTATCAAACAACTTTCGGGCGATTTGCAGGCTGAATTTAAAGGTGTAAAAGGTTTTTCGGAAAGAAACCTTAGAAGAATGCGATATATTTATGAAGAAATGCAAGAACATTCAATTTGGCCACAAGCTGTGGCCAAATTACACTGGGGACATACTTCTTTGATTTTCAACAAGATAAAAGACAAAGCCCAAAGAGAATTTTATCTTAAAAAAGCAAAAGAAGAAGCTTGGAGCAGAAGCATTTTGGAAGAAAAATAAAAATTGACACCTATTCGCAACATAAAAATTTTCAAAATAATTTTGAAAAAACACTTTCTGCAAACCAAATTGCCGAAAACTTGCCAAACGAACAAGAATTTGTTAATATTTTAACGCAAAATATTCAATAACTTTCAATAAAAAAAATGAATAAATCAGAAATTAAAATATACAAAACAAAAAAGGGTGAAACTTCAATAGATGTAAAACTTGTAAATGAAACTGTTTGGCTAAACCTAAATCAAATTTCGACTCTTTTTGAACGTGATAAGTCCGTTATTTCAAGACATATAAACAATCTATTTAGAGAACAAGAGTTGTCAAAGGATTCAGTTGTTGCAAAATATGCAACAACTGCCACTGACGGAAAAACTTATAATGTTGATTTCTTTAATCTTGATGTAATTATTTCAGTTGGATACAGAGTAAAATCAAAGCGTGGAACTGAATTCCGGATTTGGGCAAATAGTATTTTAAAAAACTATTTAATAAGGGGCTATGCCATAAATCAAGAAAAACTCAAAAAACAAGCACAACAGCTTACAGAATTAAAACAAACCCTGAAAATTATTGAAAAAACGCTTTATTATAAAGAATTATCTAATGATGAAAGTAAAGGCTTACTGAAAATAATTTCAAATTATTCTTATGCTCTTGGAATCCTGGACAGTTACGATTATCAGACGCTAAAAATTGAGAATATATCGAAAAAAGAAACTTATCGTTTAAGCTATGACCAAGCAATAAAACAAATAGAATTTGTAAAGAAAACCTATGGAAACGGCGGTTTGTTCGGGCATCAAAAAGACAATTCGTTTAGAAGCTCAATAGCTACAATTTATCAAACTTTTGACGGAACTGATTTATATCCGAGCGTTGAAGAAAAAGCGGCTAATCATCTTATAAACAAAAACAATTAGAAAATGAAAAACACCGAAGCTCGAAATATCATAAAAAAAACTTTTGAAAACAAGTTCGATAAAAAACAATTTGACATTTTTATCCGAAATCTTTTAAAAGAGAATTACCAAAAAAAAGAATTTTCTTATCAAGGAAATACAATTCCGCAAGCCTTTCAAGGATTTATCAATAAACTGGAAAGGCTTGGGCAATTTACTGATAATGAGTATAATACAATAGATATACTCGCAGTAAGATTAGACAAAAAACAGTCAATACATAATGCAAGAGTTACACAGCGAAATTTTGTGCGTTGGTATCTGAACGGTTCGCGAGGAGGGCAACTAAAAGACGGTGCATTAGTTGCATTTTACTTGAAAAACAGCGATGAATGGCGTTTTTCGTTTGTGAAAATGCAATACAGCCTCAAAACACATAAAGACGAATTTACACCCGCAAAACGTTATTCATATCTCGTAGGAAAAGACGAAGGTAGCCACACGGCACAAAGCCAATTAGTGGGTGTTTTGCAAAACGATGAAATCCCGACTCTCGACGAACTCGAAAATGCGTTTAGTATCGAAAAAGTTACCGACCGGTTTTTTAATCAATACAAAGAATTGTTTTTACGACTAAAAGAAACAATTGATAATGCCTTACAAAAAGACCCGAAAGCAAAGCAAGAATTTGAAACAAAAAACATAAAACCTGCCGACTTTGCTAAAAAAACTCTCGGACAAATCGTGTTCTTGTATTTTTTGCAAAAAAAGGCTGGCTCGGCGTAAAGAAAAAACAAAATTGGGGACAAGGAAATCGCCGCTTTTTTTCTTCACTTTACGATACTTGCACCGGCAAAGGACAAAACTTTTTTAACGATTATCTGAAACATCTTTTTTACGATGCTTTGGCAAGCGAACGTAAACAAACCGACCAAAACCCAAAAGATTATTACAAACGTTTCCACAGTAAAATTCCTTTTCTGAACGGCGGACTGTTTGAACCGATGAACCAATACGACTGGAAAAATATAAACCTAATAATTCCGAACTCAATTTTTTCAAACAAAACGCTTATTTCACACGATGAACAGGGAAACGGAATACTCGATATTTTTAAACGATACAATTTTACCGTAAACGAAGACGAACCGCTCGACACAGAAGTGGCAGTGGACCCCGAAATGCTCGGCAAAGTGTTTGAAAACCTGCTGGAAGTTACCGACCGAAAAAGCAAAGGGGCTTTTTATACGCCTCGGGAAATTGTGCATTATATGTGCAGCGAAAGTTTGATAAATTATTTGGAAAACAGACTTGAAAATTCAGTTCCAAAAAAAGATATTGAAACCTTTATACACAAAGGAGCTTTACTGATAGAAAATGAGCAATATGTTGAAAATAGGCAAAAAGAAACTAAAACTTATACTTTTAAACTCTCGGAAAGCATACGAAAAAATGCCAAAAAAATTGACAAAGCACTCGAAAACGTGAAAATTTGCGACCCCGCAATCGGCTCAGGTGCTTTTCCTATGGGCTTACTGCACGAAATTGTTACAGCAAGGCAGGTAATTAACGCATATTTAAAAACCGACATTTCGACTTACCAACTAAAAAAACACGCAATTTACGAAAACATTTACGGCGTGGACATCGAAAAATCGGCGGTGGATATTGCACGACTACGTTTTTGGCTTTCGCTGATAATCGACGATACCGAACCCAAACCCCTGCCAAACCTCGATTATAAAATTATGCAAGGCAACAGTCTGCTCGAAAGTTTTGAAGGAATTGATTTAAGCCGTTTTACCGAAACAGAAAACAAACCGAAAACTGAACTTTTTGAAGACCATTCTTTTGAAGGTGAAATAAACTTTAATGAAAATAAAAAAGCTGTTGCAGAATTAATGAAAAGCTATTTTAAAGAAACCTGTAAAATCAAAAAACAAGAAATACAAGGTAAAATCGACAATATTATTAACACATTTCTTAAAAATACAATAGAAAAAGAAGAACAAAAAATACAAAAAAAAATACCGGAATTGCAAAAACAAATTACAGACACACAAGCCGGCAGCACAACTACACAGGCAAAGAAAAAAAAGAAAGAAAAAGACCTTGAAAAACTTGCAAATAATCTTAATAAAAAAATAAAAGAACTTAACTCAATTAAAAATAAAAAAACACAACTTCTCGAAATTCAAAAAACAAAAGAAAAACCATACTTCCTTTGGAACCTCTTTTTTAAAGAAGTTTTCGACAAAGGCGGTTTTGATATTGTAATTGGAAATCCGCCATACATACAACTGCAAAAAGCAATACCCGGCAGTAATTTGAAATTTGCCGACCTATACAAAAATGCAAAATACCAAACTTTTGAACGAACAGGCGATATTTATGCCTTGTTTTACGAAAAAGGAACAAATTTGCTAAAAGAAAACGGAATTATTTCATACATAACTTCTAACAAATGGATGCGAGCAAATTACGGAAAATCTTTACGTGAATTTTTTGCCCTCAAAAATCCTTTGAAACTTATCGACCTCGGTCCCGGTGTGTTTGAAACCGCAACAGTTGATACAAATATAATTTTTGTGCAGAACAAAAAAACCAAACAACACCAATTAAAAGCCATAACATTAAACAAAAATATTACCGAATTAGACAAGCAAGATTTTACCCTAATGGACGAACTTTCCGAAGAAAGTTGGGTAATACTTTCGGAAACCGAAAAATTATTAAAACAAAAAATTGAAAATATTGGAACACCGCTTAAAGATTGGGATATAAATATTTACAGAGGTGTATTAACCGGTTATAACGAAGCATTTATAATAAACGGAGCTACAAAAGATAGGCTTATTGAGCAAGACCCAAAATCTGCCGAAATTATTAAACCAATACTGCGAGGCAGAGATATTAAAAGATACAAAGCAGAATTTGCCGACTTGTGGCTGATAAATTCACACAACGGCGTAAAAGCTGACCACCTTATTACAAAAAACATAAAAAAACCATATTATAAAATAACCGATGATTTTGGTATAGAAATTTTAAAACAAAAAGCATTTGAAATACCGCCCGTAAATATTAACGATTATCCCGCAGTTAAAAAACATCTTTCGCAATATTGGGACAGACTGAAAAGACGAGACGACAAAGGCATTACACCTTATAATCTGAGAAATTGTGCGTATATTCAAGAATTTGAAAAAGAGAAGATTGTGTGGGGAAGTGTGAGTGAAACTTATTATACTTTTGTTGAAAAAATACTCTTTTATTAGATACAAATTATTTTTGTATTTTTGAAAAAACAGAAATTAATAGATATATTCTTGCACTACTTAACTCAAAACTTATTATTTATTATATAAATGGAGAGGATACATTAGTTGGGTCTGTTGCTTATAGACATTATAAATATAATTTTGAAAAAATCCCCATTCCTCAAATCTCCGAAACCGCCCAAACCCCTTTTATCTCAAAAGCGGAACAAATAATTGAGCAAAAAAAAGCGGGCAAAGACACAAGCGAGTTAGAGCAGGAAATAGATAAAATGGTTTACCGGCTTTACGGTTTAACCGAAGAAGAAATACAAATTGTGGAAAAAAGTGTAAAATAAGATTTTCTAAATACGGGAAAAAAGCAAAAATGAAAAAACAAAACATTGCAAAATCAGACTATCTTGCCAACGCACCAAAAAAAAAAGAAAATTACAACAAATTTGAAAGATAAAAATTATGCAAATGAAATTTATCCTTATTTCAACAATATTCAACAAAAAATGAATGATATTATAAATACGATTGAAAATAATTTTGTAAACAATAAAAACATAAAAGTTGCAGAACTCCGAAAAAACAAAAATAACAAAACAAAAATTATTGACTTTTTTAAAAGTATAGATTTATGCCGGAATAATTGCAAAAAAAAAATTATCAAGGTTTATATGTTTTTGCGGAAAAGAAACAAAACGAAAACATAAGATATTTATACACCGGAATAACCCGTAACGCAAGTCAAAGATTAAACGACCACATAAATTCAAGCAATAAAGGTTCTGCAACTTGGGCATATTTAATGGTAAAAAAAGACAAGAATACAAATGCTGAACTTTTAAGGTTAATTGAGAAATATCATCATAAAAAGAAACCTTCAAAAATAAAAGAACAGTTAAAAGAACAAATCCGGAATGCAATAGAAAAAAAACAAGAATATATTGCTAATTTGTTTGTTACTTTTATTCCTGTTGAAAACGATAATTATTTTTTGCACATGCTTGAGCCTTATGTTGCCGCAAAGTTAAAATGTTATTGGAACTCTTTTAAAACTCATTAAAATTCAAAAATGAACAAACTACCGAAAGCTATAACAAGCCGACTCAAGTTGAGACAGGCAGGTGACAATCGAACATGTAAAAAGAACAAAACAAATACACAACGAATGAAAGATAGATAGACAGGAAGATATAGATAGAAGGAAACAAAAAGATAAAAATAAAGAAAGGAATAGATCTAGATAAAAGAAGCAAAAATACCAAATAGACCAGAGATAAAATATATAGCAAGATATGCAGATGTAGAGAATAGATGTTCTACCATTCTTCCTACCATATAGATAGATAACA
>CAMZKQ010000061.1 GCA_947311265.1 uncultured Chlorobiota bacterium
GTTACAACACTCGTAGGGCGGCTAATTACTCTTTTTTTTTAGTTTTAATATTTTATATTGCACAATATTTTGTTAAATTATTAAACTTAATTAAATTTGAATTTTACAAAAACATAAAAATAAAATTATGGAATACAAAAATATCCTTACCGAAAAAAAAATAACACCTTATATATTACACTCCATAGACCAAAGCAGCTAAACGCCCTAAATACAACTGTTTTTGCAGAGTTGGAAGATATTATTACCAATGCCCAAAACGATGCCGAAGTAAAAGGGATAATAATTACTGGGGCTGGCGAAAAAGCATTTGCTGCTGGTGCAGATATTAAAGAATTTGCAGATTTTAACTTGGCAGAAGCCAAGCAACTCGCCGCCAATGGGCAACGTATTTTTAGCTTAATAGAAGAAGGCAAAAAACCCACAATTGCAGCAATAAATGGCTTTGCATTAGGTGGCGGATTAGAACTTGCAATGGCTTGCCACCTTAGAGTAGCCTCGGATAATGCCCGCTTTGGGCAACCCGAAATTACACTTGGTGTTACACCGGGATATGCTGGTACACAGCGACTTACACAACTTATAGGGAAATCAAAATCGGTAGAATTACTACTCACAGGGGGCATGATAAAAGCCGATGAAGCAGTTCGCTTAGGACTAGTCAATTATGTTGTTTCGCAAGCGGAATTGATGCCAACTGCCGAACAACTGATGGCTAAAATTACACGCCAATCGCCTATGGCTGCGGCAGCAGTTATTGCCTGCGTAAATGCTTACTACACCGATGGCGAAAATGGTTTTGAAACTGAAATTGAAGAGTTCGGTAAGTGTTTTGTTACCGAAGATTTTAAAGAGGGAACTGCTGCTTTTCTTGAAAAAAGGAAGCCCAATTTCCCAGGAAAATAAAAAAACATGCACTCCACAATTAATTGCCGAGGTCAATTATTAAGTATTAAAGTCCCCCTTGTTATGGGGATTTTAAATATAACTCCAGATTCGTTTTTCGATGGCGGAAAGCACAATACTATAAATTCTGCTATTTTGCAGAGCAAAAAAATGCTGACTCAAGGGGCGGATATTATTGATATTGGGGCATATTCTTCTCGCCCGGGAGCAGGGTATATTACTGAATCTGAGGAAATTAAACGGCTAATCCCAGTTATTGAGGCTATACTTATTGCTTTGCCAAAGGCAATTATTTCGGTAGATACTTTCCGTGCAAAAGTAGCCGAAATGGCGATAAAATCTGGAGCTGCAATAATTAATGATATTTCTGCTGGCGAAGACGATGCTAAAATGATGGCCACTGTTGCTCGCCTTGCTGTTCCCTATATTATGATGCACAAAAAAGGCAGTCCGCAACTGATGCAGGAAAATCCTGAATACAGTGATATTGTTAAAGAAATAATGCTTTTTTTTGCAAAAAAAACAGAGCAAGCCAAACGCTTAGGGATTAATGATGTGCTTATAGACCCCGGTTTTGGCTTCGGGAAAACATTGCAACATAATTATGAGTTGCTAAATTCGCTTGAAAAATTTAAGATATTCGAGCTGCCAATTATGGTAGGGTTATCTCGTAAATCTATGATTTATAATGTTTTAAAAAGTGGTCCGCAAGACGCATTGGCAGGTACAATTGCACTAAATACTGTGGCTTTGCAAAAGGGAGCGTCTATCTTGCGAGTGCACGATGTAAAAGAGGCAGTAGATACGGTAAAGTTGGTGGGTAAAATTGAGCAGCACGATAGTTGGGATATTATTGATAAATATTCTTAATGCCCTTTAAAAATTGGTGTGATAAGCATTATATCCGAGTAAGAATAATTTTTTGTTCTCCCTGAATAATTGTAACTTGTTGGCAGTTGCGAAGGTGGGTAATTTTAAAGCCTTGGCTTAGCCGAAAGTTATTTTTGGTTTTAGCTTGAAATAATCCGCTACACTCCAAATCGCCTTTAGGCGAAAATCGAGTTATTTTAATGGCCGTTTTTTCTTGCTGTAAGCAGAACCACGAGCCACTGCCTTCTCCACTTAGCCATTGTACTGTTTTTGGTAAAAAACTGGGGCAAGTAGGGGGCTGCAAGGTTGATTTTAGTTTCTGCTTTGCTTGTTTTTTTGGCGTGAATATTTTGTGATTCTCTGGCTTTTGTTTTATTGCTTGTTTGGGCAATGCCTTTACATTGGAACTGGGGGAGGGGGTAAATGGAACAAAATATTTTAACTTAAATCGCTCTTCTTTTAAAGATAAACCTGCAAGGATAACTGAGGATACAAAGCGAGAACAATTTGTGCCATTTTTTACAAATGGACCATAAACAATAGGGCTGTTACTTTGCATCTCTATTGCTTTTGTGTATGCTTTTATAAAGTCAATTTCTACGTAAGATGAGTATAAATCACCATCGCCATGGAATACGCTGGAACTTTGTAGTTCTGTAAGTAATTCGTCGTAGTTCAGTAATTTTTTGTTTTCAATTTTAGGGATTGTTTTTAGTTGCAACTCGTTGTCTGTTAGTTTGTTACGTACTCTTCCGTGGCCTTTTGGGGCATGGTAGCGTCCGAAGTCAAAGTAATGGCATTCTGTACCTCCATTTTTTATTAAAACTAAAGCGGAGTGGCCTACTTTGTAGTAATTATTTTTGCTTATTTTAAGTACATTCATTAAGGGGTCGTACCATGCTCCTGCTTGTTTGCAGTAGGTGTCTGGCCATGCTAACGCAATGGCAATTCCCGAGTTTTGTGGTAGATTTGTCATTGTTTAAATAGAAACTTAGTTATAGAGCCCTGCAAATTTAGCAACTTCTTCAATGTCAATATGGTCGCCTAAATCTTTGCCATAAGCGGCTTTTTGGATTATGAAATTTTCGTCGATTAAAAAGTCTGCTGGAATCAAGGTGTTTGATGAGTCAGTATCTTTTTCGCCTGTTGATGGTAGTGTTTTTGCAAATTCAGAGACTTTTTTTATAGGTTTTACAAACACTGTTTTTAGCATTTTAAGTACCGAATTTTCTACACCATAGGTGTTGTAAATAACTTTTTTGGGGTCGCCTATTAGCTTCCAAGGGAGTAGCCCTTTATGTAAAACACTTGCTTTTAATTTTTCTGCGGAGCTTTCAAAAAGCAGAATTACCTCCATGCCAGACCCTTGCAACCGAACCATATTGCCCATTAGTTCATGTACTCGTGAGTTACAGTACGGACAGCTCACATTTCGGAAAAAAGTTAGAAATATCTTCTTACCTTTATAATCCGATAGCTTTACTGCTTTGCCAAAAATATCTACGGTAGTAAAGTCTATTGCTAAATCGCCTTGTTTTAGTCGCATTTTGTAGTGTAAATTTGTTGTTTTACTGTTAGACGTAAGGGGGGATAATTCCTTACAGAAATTACTGAACTAATTATTCTAGTGCTTTTAAAATTTCTGCTGCTGTTGAGCGTTTTGAGTAGTCGGGGTCGAAATGTCGCCAAATAATTGTACCGTCTGTAGCAATTACATAAGTGGCTGGTACTGGGAGTTGCTGCGAGTCGTCTGATTGAGAGGATTTTAGCTTTGCCCCCATGCTATTATAAATTAGCCGATAAAAAAAAGAGGGGCGAAATGTGCTTTTGTAGGCATCAGAAATTTTAAAGCCTTCATCGTACAGGAGTGTAAACTCTGCTCCTGTTTTAGATTTCATTTCTTCTAGGTACTCTGGCTTTTGGGGTGAAACGGCAATAAGTGTTGCGCCTTTATCCATAATTAATTGGGCACTGTCTTGCAAGTTGCTCAGGTGGCGGTTGCAAATAGGGCACCATTCGCCTCGATAAAAAACCATTACTACGGGGCCTTTTTTTAGGGCTTCATCGAGGCTGAAAAGTATTCCATTGGCTTGTTTGGCAGAGAATTTTGGTGCTAGTTGCCCTACTGCTAGCCCTTTTAAATCTTTTGCTTTGGCGTATTTTTGTGCTTCTGAACTAATGGAACAGTTTAGTAAAATAGTAATTATAAGGAGTGCTTGTAATATTTGTTTCATTATTTTAGATTAAAAAGCTAAGGGAAATTTGAAGGAAAATGCAAGCATTAACCTCTAAATTTCCCTTAGCTTGATTAAATAATTTATAGATATAAATAAACTAATATACTTTTTTTGCCCTAAGGTACTGTGGTTTTGGTATATCTACTTTAATACATTAGAAGTTTTTTACTTCTAATTATTTGCTCAATCAAATAAAGGTATTGCTAATAAAGTAGAGCCTAATGGGCTAAAAAGCTTGCACTACTACAACGGAATTAGATTAATTTCTAGTCCGGTATCAATCATGTAGTCTTCAATATCCTCTTCCATATCGGTATCGTTTACGTCGTAGTGCCAGTTTACGACTACCTCGCCACCATCGTCTTCGTAGTCTTTTAAAACGTTGAGTAAATCCAATATGGCACGTGAAGTACTGGTATTAAAGTAAGTGAGTTTGATAATAAAGGCCAATGGCTTTTTATCTCCTTCGGTGTATTCGCTAAGCCAATCAAGCAAAGGGGCGTAAAATTCAACGGTGTCTTCTAGAAATGACTCGCCTGAAAGTTCGCATATTCCTGTTTTAGCGTTAAAGTTTACTGCTGGTGTAAAAAAGTTGTCGTGGGCACCTTCTATGATTAAATCTTCCATGAGAGATTGCAATTTTTATGTTGAGTTTATTTATTTATTTATTTTTACTGCGATTGAAAAGTACGATGTGTCATCATCAATCGGCGATACTTCTATATCTAGTGGGTTGGCCGAGGTTAGGGCGACTTGGATTAGTCCAATATGTGCGTTTCCTCTTTCGCCAGGGTTTATTCTTCTTTGTTCTCTTTTGTATTTTCTTAAACTTTCTCTATCAAGTGTATTTATAAATTCGCATTTTTCTATAAGTTCTATAATGCTTTCATTTTTTACTGCATTTCCTGTAACAAAAGTAAAGCATTTTTCATATTCACTAATTACCATTGTGCCAAGCCCAAATTCTTTGGAGGCATAAATTTCTTTTTTTTCGGCAGAATAGTAGGCTATATTTTGTGCTAGTTCTATAAAAATTTTAAATAATTTTCGACTCGCATTTACTTCTACATTGCCCAAAATAACTTCTATATAGTTACCAATCGAAGAGAGTATTCGCTCGTCAAAAGGGCCCTTATACGAAATTTTTATATTCTTATTGAATAGGTTTAATTGTTCGTATAAATTGGTATAGTTTTCGTTGTTCATTGTTTCTGTTTTGTGTTGTTGTCTTAATTTGAATAAATGAAAATTTATTCAATATCAATTTCAACAAAAAGGCTAAAAAAATATTTTTTAGAGTCAATTTTTACAAAATTTGCAGCCAATGGTTTATTTGTAGTTAAAGAAGTCATAATCAATCCAATGTGTGCATTTCCGTTACTTCCTGGTATTAAGTTGCGTTGTTCTTTTTTGTATTCTCTTAAATCGGTTCTTTCAAGAGAGTTTATTATATTTATTTTGCGTTCTAAAATTGTAGCTGCCGTCTGGAATATTACATTGCCACTTACAAAGAAAAATTTATCTTCACTTTTCCCTATCAGCAAGCTTCCGGCACCAGTCCCTCTTTTTATAGATAGTTTACTTTTTTCTCCTGAATAAAAAGAGATATTTTGCAATAACTCTACTAATGTAAAAAATAATTTTCGCCCAGATTTAGGGTGATTATCAGTTAATTTTCTTATTCTTTGTCCATATAGTCTTATTAAGTCAGTATCAAAAGGTCCTGAATATGAGAGCATAACATCTCCTTCATCAATTTTATAAATTGTTGCAAGTTCGCTTAGGCTCGATGTTTTAGAAAAACTAGGGTACTTCATTTAGGGTTAATACTATAATTAATTTTGGTTTATGCTTTTAGGTACTTTTACTGCAACAACGTAAAAAGCTAAATTTTCTTCTACCGGGATGAGTTGAAAATCAATTAAACTTTCTGCGGTAAGTGCCACCTGAATTAATCCAATATTTCCTCCGCCTTTTGAGCTTGGTGGCAATTTTCGGTACTCTCTTTTTAAGCTCCTTAGTTCTTTTCTGTCTAATTTATTAATGGCCTCGCATTTTGCAATTACGGGTTTAATTTTCTCTGTATCGGTCATGTTTCCAGTTGCAAAAACAAAGTGATTATCCAGCTCTTGGATAGTCATAGTGCCAATTCCTGCAATACTACCGTCTTTTGCTTTTTTCTGCTCGGCAGAATAGTAGGAGATATTCTGAGCCAATTCAATAAAGATTTTAAAAATCTTTTTGTTTAGAACAGGGTTTAGCGAAAGTGAGGCTTCTATATTTTTTGCAATAACCGAAAGCACTTGGCTATCAAATGGGCCAGTGTATGAGATGCGAACATCTTTTCTTGTCATAGTCGTGAATAATTCTTCTTCTTCTTGCATTTTTTTCGGATTTTAAGATAGTGTATCCGTATATATCAAATACATAAATCGTGCAAAACTTTACAATAGTACAAAAAAAAGTATTTAAAATTAAATTAATGTAAAGTTTTCTTGCAATATTTTTGTTTCTGCTTAAGTTTAGTAATTCTAAGGCTGTAATTATTTAATTATACCATTATCTTAATGGCTTGTGTACTTGCCTGTTGGGCAAGTTTGTTGTTTAATGTTAAATTTATTTTATTCCGCTCTGCCCAGCCAATAAATGTGTTGGTATCTAAATTCCCAACAAGTGTTTTACCAGACAGTGGGCAACCCCCAATGCCACTAAAAACAGTATCAAAATTTCGGCAGCCTGCATGGTAAGCGGCCTCTATTTTTTGTTCAGCTTCGGTGTTGGTCGTGTGCAAGTGTATATTAAAATCAATAGTTGGAAATTCGTTTGTTGCGGCCGAAAAAATTTGGTCTATTATATAAGGTGTACCCGACGAAAAAGTATCTGTCAAGGGGATAAAGTCTAAATCATAGTGTTTAATTGTTTCAATCATAGCTAGGACAATGTCAGTATTCCAAGTTTCCCCGTAAGGGTTACCAAAGGCTGCGGATAGCGAAATTATCATTTTTTTATTGTGCTTTGCACAAATATTTGCTGTTAAATCAATGTCTTTAAGTGCCTTATCGAAATTAGAGCGTAAGTTTTTTTCTAAAAATATTTCAGAAACTGAAAATGGGTAACTGATATAATCTACCCGCTGGTGAGCTGCTGCTTTTTCTGCATAGCGAGAATTACCGGCTATAATTAAAATTTTTGTATCGCTACCCGAGCGATCAATTTGGCTTAAAACTGCTGTGGTATCTGCCATTTGCGGAATTGCACGTGAAGAAACAAAGCTACCAGCATCAATTATATCAAACCCAACTTTCATTAATAAATTGATGTAATCAATTTTAGATTTGGTCGGAATAAATTGTGCTAGTCCCTGCATGGCATCTCTGGGCGACTCTGTTAGTTTTAGCATTGCTTCGCTGTGGGAATTAAAATTTATAAATTAGGGGCTTATTTTCCGTAAAGATATTTTTTTTTTTCAAACTTGCAAAACACTTTTTTAAATTTTATACAGAAATATTTATAATTTCGCCTAATTATTTATATACTGTAACTTTACTTTTGATGAAAATAAATTTATTCGGAAAAACACTAGAAGAATTAAAAATTATAGTACAAGAAAATGGTTTGCCCAAATTTACTGCAAACCAGATTGCTAGTTGGCTATATCAAAAAAATATAACAAGGATTGAGCAGATGACCAATTTGTCGAAAAAAAACTGACAAAAGTTGCAAGAAAATTATCAGTTTGGGATAACACTACCTACCGACGAGCAAGAATCTACCGATGGTACAAAGAAATACCTTTATGCCGTGGCTGGCGAAAAATTTATAGAAACTGCCTTTATTCCTGAAAAGGAAAGAGCAACGCTTTGTGTGTCCTCGCAAAAGGGCTGCAAAATGGGTTGTAAATTTTGCATGACGGCACGCCAAGGCTTTCAGGGGCACCTTACGGCTGGCGAAATTGTAAACCAGCTACGCAGCCTGCCCGAAAGAAGTCGGATTTCAAACATCGTATATATGGGTATGGGCGAGCCTTTCGATAATATTGATGAGCTATTAAAGAGCTTGGAAATTTTAACTTCCGACTGGGGATTTGCCATGTCGCCACAGCGGATAAATGTATCGTCCATTGGGGTAATTCCGGCTTTGAAACGCTTTTTGGCTGAAAGCCAATGTCGCCTAGCAATAAGTTTGCACTCGCCCTTTGAAGAGGAGCGGCTACAAATTATGCCGGTGCAGAAAATTCACCCAATGAAGGAGGTGTTGAGAGTTATCCGTAATCATGATTTTGGGCGGCAACGCCGAGTGTCTTTTGAGTATATTTTGCTTAAAGATTTTAACGATACGCAAAGGCACGCCAATGAATTGGCGAAAATTTTAAACGGTATTAATTGCCGCATCAACCTTATAAAATTTCATGATATTCCTGATGCTGAATTTCCGGGAAGTAGCCCCGCAACGATTGAAAAGTTTAAAAATATGCTCCTAAAAAAAGGCATAATGACTACCCTACGAAAATCTCGTGGGCAAGATATTGATGCGGCTTGTGGCTTACTTTCGACAAAAAAGTTAAATTAAAATAGTTTGCTCTAACTATTCGGGGAAATACTGCTCCTTAAAAAATGCCATGTATTTAGAGGTCTCTTTTAGCTTTTGCATCTTTTTAAAGTTACCTTCCGAAATTACAAAATCTACATAATCGCTTGTAGGCACTTCCTTTAATACGTTACCCGTTTTTAGCCCGTTAAAGAACTGCATGGCCTGATTCTTCCCGTCCATTAGCTTTACTAAAAGTTGCACGGTGGAATCTTTTAGGGTTACTTGTTCGATTTTAAATTTCTTATCGGGAAACTTTTTTATACCATAGTTGACCAACTGAAAACGCAAACTTCTAATTTTTTGCTTGTCTTTTTTCAGTACGATGGCGTAGTAATATTTGGCATTTTCTTCAAATTTAAAGAGGTCTTTTTTAAATTTTCCTGATGCAATTACTTTTAGAATATCTTTTGCACGTGGTGTAATTTCCGATTTGGGGTATTTTTGGCTAATCGTTTTCAAAAGAACTACCATTTGCTGTGTTTTGCCCAGTTCGCCTAGCGAAAGTGCTTTTAAGAAAAGCAATTTAGGGCTTAAATCGTTGCCCGGGGAAATGCTAATTGCTTTCTCCGATTTTGTAATTGTAGTGTTGTAATTTTTGCTTTGGTAAGCATTGTATGCTTGTGAGTATAAGGTATTTACAATGTCTTTGGTCGCTTCTAGCTTCTTTAGGTAATTGGGGTCGGTCAGGATATTGGCATACTTGCTATCGGGGTATTTTTTCAAGATAATTTGGCGGTATTTTTCAGCCTCTATTTTGTTGTTAAGTAATTTGTAATTAATGAGGTATAAGTTAAAATAAGCCTCTATTGTGTAGCGGTTTTTAGGAAACCGCTTGGTGAGTTGTAGGTATAATTTTTCGGCTTCAGGGTAATCTTTCATTTTTTTCTCGTAGATGCCCGCACCAGTATATAAAGCCTGAGCAATTTTTGCATCAGAGGCTACTACCATTGAGTCGGTCAGTGGGAGGTCTTGTAAATAAAAGGCTGGTTTTTTATTATCTGTAACCCTTGAAGAGTCTGCATTTTCATTGTTGTCTGTATGCTCTACAAGGGTAATGGCTTTATTTTTTCGTCGCCAATTATCGGAGAGTTTTCTGCGGCCCCATTTTTTCTGAAATTCGGAACGCCCCATGGCCATAGCGGCAGGGTTATAAAAATACCATTTTCCTTTTTTTGAAATATCTCTTGCCACTTCCGAGGGGACATAAACAGTATTGTTTTCGGCTTTTTTTCTTCTTTCTTCGGCTTTAATTTCCTCTATGATATTGGCAATTATTTGGTTGCGTTTCTCTTCTGGCATTTTTGCAACACGTTGTACACTGTCCTGAAAGGCAATAATGCGGAGGTTATCAATTAGGCTGCCCAAGTTTTTTGCCTTGCGAGAAATCTCCTGATAATCAGGGTGTTTTTTGTCCAGTGCCGTCATGGTGCTATCGTAGTAGGCATTGGCTGGGATATACTCTGGTCGGGCGAAGAAAATATCTGCCAAAGCTAAAAAGGAAAGTGCTTTTTGGTCGGCATTTGTAGTGCTTTTTTCGGCAGAAAGCAGGTAGTTTTCAACAGCTGCAGGCTCGTCTTTAGCTTTCATTTCTACTTCGGCAAGGGCATAGTAAATTTGGTCAAAGTAGTCTATATTTTTATCATCTTTAAGCATTTTTGTTAATATTTTCCGAAGTTCTGGTAAGTTTTCTGCCCCCGATGAGCGTGCCAAATTTATTTTGGCACTAAAAGTCATATCATAATTAGGATTGATTTTTACGACCTCTGCGTAAAGGTCGGCAGCAACAGTTTCATTGCCCATTTTTTGGTTCAGCTGGGCTAGCAAGAATTTTAGCCTTGCTTTTTTCTTCTTGCGTTTGGTTTTATTAATAGCCCTATCGAGCATCACAAGGGCTTTTGCGTACTCTTTCTGGCGAATAAAAATATCGGTATAAATTAAATCTACTTGACGTTCTCGCCAGAGGTCGTGTTTTTTTTGCTTTTTTAAAATGTCAGAAAAGAAGTTCTGGGCAGGTGTTTTTTTCTGTGTTTTAAGTTGTTCTTTTTGTATTTTTTTTTCAGATTTTATTAACTCCAAATAAGTAATGGCATCTTTGTAATCGCCTAGTTCTGTGTATGTTCTTGCCGCCCAAAGCATGGCATCAAAGCGGGTTTCCTCGGTTTTGAATTTGGTAATAATCAGGAGCAAGGATTTTAGTGCCAAGCGGTGCTCGTGTTTATAAAAATTGGCCTTACCAATGAGTAAATAAGCGTCATCTACCCATTTATTATACTCATTTTTATTGTAAAATGCTTTCTCTTTTTTGGTGCGTGCTTTGCTCGAATTTTTCCTTACCGGTTTGTTGGTTATCGAATGAAATTTTATCAGTTTTACAGATTTTTTTATTACAGCGTCCATCTCCGAACTGGCCACCAAGGCTACTTCTTTGCGTTGAACGGGGAATACGGGCAAAAGAATAGTGTAATTTTCGGGCACTTTTGCTATTTTTTTTTCGCCTGCTTTAAAACTTTCTTTGCCGTTAAAATAGACATTAAACTTAGAGGTTGTATTGTGAAATGCCCTACGCATGGGCGTATTTTTTTCTGTAGAGCAAGAAAATAGCACGATGGCTAGCAAGGTCGAAATTGGAAATAAAAATTTCTGTTTTTTATACATTATTGATATAGATTTTGTCGTATATTTTAGAAACGCAAATTTATTAAATTAAGTGTGATTTTATTTCTAAGGCGGTTAAATTTAAGTTTTTTTAGGTTTTGAAAAATTATATTTTGTAAGTTGGGTAAAAGTTTCTAAGTTTATAAATTGTTAGCAAACTTAGAGCTATCTAAAATTGTTTTTGATAAAATTAA
>CAMZKQ010000062.1 GCA_947311265.1 uncultured Chlorobiota bacterium
AATATATAAGGTGCGCTTGCGAAAATTCAATGGCGGAAACTTACGCAATGCAATTGCCCGAGAAGCCTTTGCCGAAATATCCGTAAAGGAAAATAAACTTGCTGATTTACAGAAGTATATAGATGATACCTCAAAATTACTTTATGCTGAATTGGCAATAAATGAGCCTAAATTAAAGGTCGCTTATACGTCTATAGACTTGCCCGATTTTGTGGTAGATAAGCCAACGCAACAAAATTTACTGAATGCTTTAAATGCTTGTTGGCATGGTGTTTTTGCAATGAGTGCAGATATGCCTGGTTTGGTAGAGACCTCCTCGAATTTGGCTTCTGTAAAATTCCTGAGGAAAGGCAAAATAAAAGTAGAAACTAGCCAAAGAAGCTCGGTAGAATCGGCAAAATTTGCCATGGCATCTACTATCGCTTCTACATTTTTGCTTGCTGGGGCAAAAGTATCGCATGGCGATGGTTACCCCGGTTGGAAGCCTAATCCTAATTCAGAAATCCTTAAAGTTACCGAAACGGCATACATTAAATTATTTAAGGAGAAACCCGCAGTTTTGGCAATACATGCTGGTTTGGAGTGTGGTTTATTCTTGTCTAAATATCCAAATTTGGATATGGTATCTTTTGGTCCAACCATACGGGGGGCTCATTCGCCAGACGAGAGAATGCACATTCCGGCAGTAAAAAAGTTCTGGGAACTTTTAGTGGAAGTGCTTGAAAATGTGCCTGTAAAAAAATAATTAAACGGGCAACTACTTATGTAGTAGCATATCGGTTTTTGTGAAAAAGTGGTTTACTATTGGCTTTTTTCTGTGGGATACCATTATTGTAAGCTCATTTTGTAGTTTTATAAAACTATCTTTGGAGTTAAAAACGGCGACCTTTTCCATATTTACAAGGTAAGAATGGTGCACTCGTAAGACGGCTTCACTTTCGTGGAAAAAAGCCTAAGCCGAAAAACCCTATTCAATTGCAAATAAAATAACTATTTAAGCACTGCCTAGCTAACTGAAAATACTAAAATGCCTTAAAAAAATGGTTCTTCAATAAAATGGAGAACCATTTTTTTTATCAAAATAATTCTTAATTCTGAAAATAAGGTAAAATCAAAATTGCATAATCAAAGATTTCTTATTTACTTAGTAGATTATTAAAAATAAATAAACTAGACTAAAATTGTGCACTTTTAATACTAAATATGAGCCATATTTTTGAGGAACTAGCAAAAATTGAAAACAGCTCAAAACGAGCTGCTTTATGTATAATTACAGAAACCAAAGGCTCAACCCCACGTAAAGCCACTTCAAAAATGATTGTTTTTGAAGACCAAACCATAAAAGGAACAGTAGGCGGTGGGCAACTTGAATATCAGGTAATTATGCAAGCCTTAGAGGCTATCGAAAAAAAAGAAAGCAGAGTAGCACGCCTAATGTTAAAAAAAGATTTAAAAATGAGCTGTGGTGGATATGCCGAAATTTACATAGAACCTATCGTAAATAAAATAAAATTGTTTATTTTTGGGGCAGGGCATATCGGGCGACTTACTGCAAAGTATGCCCACGAACTCAATTTTAACGTCATTATAATCGACGAACGTCCTGAAATTTTTGACGAATTTGACACCCAAAATTATACCATCATCAACAAAAATCACAACGAGGCTTTTGCCGATTTAAGTATTGATAGTAGTTCATTTGTTGCTTCAATTACACATCATCATGGCTATGATAAACAGGTAGTTGAGTATTTTGCAGAGCAAAATATTGCTTACCTTGGGGTAATCGCAAGCCAATCGAAAATTCGTACCATAAAAAAGAAAATTATTGAGGACGGAAAAGTAAAATCAACTAGCCTAGAAAAAGTAGATTGGCCAATGGGTATAGCCATAAAATGCCAAACACCAGAAGAAATTACAATATCAATAATTGCAAAATTAATTGATGAAAGGGGAAAACTAGGTTGAACTTGAACAGAAAAACAGTCGAAGTAATCACAATAATTTCATATCAAAAAATTGCATACATAGCATACAATTAAGTCCTGAAAACAAGAAAAAATATAAAATGCAAAAAACAGATAAAATAACATTTCTATTAGGCAACGAGCAAGTAAGCATCGACCTAAAAGCAGAAAACCTGCGAACAGATACCACCCTGCTGCAATACCTACGCACAAAAACCCAACGCAAAAGCGTAAAAGAAGGCTGTGCAGAAGGCGACTGCGGGGCTTGCACAATTATTGTAAGCGAACCAGAAGGCAAATTTATGAAATACAAAGCCATAAATTCCTGCATTACATTTTTGCCAGCCCTGCATGGCAAACAAATTCTCACTGCCGAAGACCTTGGCACTGCCGAGCAAATGCACCCCGTGCAAGAGGCTATCGTAGAAAAAGATGCCAGCCAATGCGGGTTCTGCACCCCAGGATTTACCATGTCCATTTTTGGCTTATACAAAAACCATAATGAGCCCGAAGAAGAGGAGATTAGAGATGCACTAGCTGGTAACCTATGCCGCTGCACAGGCTACCGCCCAATACTCGAGGCCGCCGAAGAGGCTTGTGTCTATAAAGGTATGGATAGGTTTACAGGGCTCGAAAAAGTAACTTTTGAAAAGCTATCTAAAATAAAAAAAACAGAAAGGAATATCGAAATAATTACCGACCAACAAAAATATTTTCTGCCATCTAGCTTAAAAGAAGCCTTAAAATTAAGGCTGAAATATCCAAACACACTTTTTATAAATGGAGCATCAGACGCAGCACTTCGAGTTACAAAACGAAAAGAAACACTGCTTGAAATAATCGACCTATCGCAAGTTACAGATATTAAAGGCATTAAAATTACAGAAAAAGGCATAGAAATAGGAGCAGGAGAAACGCTAGAACACATACGGACTGCAACCGAAGATAAATTACCAGCACTCTATACAATGCTCTCCGTTTTTGGCTCGTTGCAAATACGAAATACCGCAGCAATAGGCGGAAATATTGCCAGTGCATCGCCTATAGGCGACACATTACCAGTACTTATGGCATACAAAGCAAAAGTAGAACTTTGCAATGGCGAGGGTAAAAAAAGAGTAATTTTACTATATGAATTTATTATTGATTATCGGAAAACAAAAATAAAAAAAGACGAAATTATTACAAAAATAATAGTCCCCTTTGCAGAAGAAGGCTTTATGGTGATGTCCTATAAAATATCAAAACGCAAGGATTTAGATATTTCAACAGTAAGCGCAGGCTTCGGCGTAAAGCTAGACGATAAAGTAGTGAAAAAAATTAACCTATACTACGGCGGCATGTCGGCATATACTAAAGGTGCAGCTGCGGCTGAAAAATTCTTACTCGAAAAAGACTGGACTTACGAGAATATAGAAAAAGCAGGAGAATTATTAAGCAAAGATTTTCAGCCACTATCCGATGCCCGATCTAGTGCAGAAGGACGAATGCAAATGGCAAAAAATCTGCTAATTAAATTTTGGGACGAAACCAAGCATTAAAAATGAAAGGGCTTACTCTATTTTTTACACTATTATTATCAGCAAGCGGTTTTTCCCAGCATAATTTGCTAGGAAAATCGCAAGAATACATCGCAAATATGTATCGCTACGACCCCGAATTTATTGTTAAAATAGATACAATAAGCCCTTTAAAAGCAATCATAAAATGTAAAACATCAAAAACATACCCCTATTATACCTACGAACTAGACCTGCTAGAAGACCGCTGTATTTCCTACGGGTTCGTTTCAAAAAATCAAGAAATTTTACGCACGCATATAGAGCTACTCAGCTTTTTAGGAAAAATAATAGAGCGAGATAGTGCCTTTGTTAACATTGTTTATGAAATAGAAACCGTAAATAAAAAAATATTCTACTCCGTAAAGCAACCCTTTGCAAAAAGCCAAATTCGTACCCGAAGAGATATATATTATATTCTAATTACCGAAGAAAAGAAAAAAACAGAAGAAGATGAAGACTAAACGCAAAACACTACACGAAAGTGCCGCTTTCCATACCACCGGAGAAGCCATTTATATTGATGATATTCAAGTCCCTGAGATGCTAAATGGCTACCTTTTTACAAGCCCTTTTGCTCACGCAAAAATAAAAAGCCACGACTTGTCTGCCGCCAGAAAAGTACCCGGCGTAGCTGCAGTTATCAATTACTTGGATATTCCTGGTGAAAACCAAATGGGGCCTATCGAGCATGACGAACCCGTACTTGCCGAGCATACGGTACGTTTTATTGGGCAAGCCATTTTTCTAATTGCAGCCGAAAATGAAGAAGCCGCCTTGGAAGCCAAAAAGAAAATTAAAATCGAGTTTGAAGAACTCGAACCAATCGTTACTTTGCGTGATGCAATTCAGAAAAATAGCCTCCTGCAACCCGAAAGGAAAATGGAAACAGGCGACCTTAAATCCGCCTTTGCAAAAGCCGAAAATATACTTGAAGGAGAAATTGAAATAGGTGGGCAAGAACACTGGTACTTAGAAACTCACGCATGTATATGTATCCCCGGAGAGGGCAAGGAAATGAAGGTGCTGGCAGGTACACAAAACCCAACAGAAACACAGGCCATTGTATCGGAAGTTTTAGGCACAGCCAACCACGATACCGAAGTGGAAGTCCGCCGAATGGGTGGTGCTTTTGGTGGCAAAGAAACCCAAGGCAACCATATTGCTGCTTGGGCAGCAATTTTGGCGTACAAAGTAGGGAAACCTGTAAAAATAAGGTTGGAAAGAGATGAAGACCAGACTATTACAGGAAAACGCCACCCCTTCCTTATCAAATATAAAGTGGCTTACACCAACGAAGGAAAAATAACAGCTTTCGACACCATGCAACACGCCAACGGAGGCATTACCACCGATTTATCAATGGCAATTTTGGAACGAGCATTGATGCACGCCGATAATTCGTACTATATCCCTAATGTAAAAATTGTAGGCAAAGCACATAAAACTAATTTGCCATCAAATACGGCATACCGTGGCTTTGGAGGGCCACAAGGCATGATTGCCATCGAAACAATTATTGACCAAATTGCGAGAAAACTAGCTAAAGATGCTGCCGAAATTCAGCAACTAAATTTCTA
>CAMZKQ010000063.1 GCA_947311265.1 uncultured Chlorobiota bacterium
CCTTTTGCCCCTTTATTTTCGGGCAAACCGGTATGGCGGATTATATTTTCGGTAAAGACCACCCCAACATCGACCATTACACCTATGGCGATAGCAATTCCCGAAAGGGCAACAATATTGGCATCTACGCCGAATTGACGCATGGCAATAAAGGTCATTAAAACACCAATGGGTAATAAACTCGAAATCAGAAACGAAGCGCGTAAATTAAATACCAAAATTAAAACAACAAGTACGCTTATTAGGATTTCCAATGATAAGGCCTCTTCGAGTGTGCCGAGGGTTTCGTGGATTAAGCCAGAGCGGTCGTAAAAAGGAACAATCGTTACTTTTGAAATTGTGCCATCGGCTAATTTTTTGCTTGGCAACCCATTGTCGATCTCCTTAATTTTAGCTTTTATGTTGTTGATTACCTGCAAAGGGTTTGCCCCATAGCGAGCAACAACTACACCACCAACGGCATCGGCACCGCCTTTGTCTAGCCCACCTCGACGGGGGGCTGGGCCAAAATTTACACGTGCCACATCTTTTATACGAATAGGTACATTGTTCCGAACTGCAACTACTGACCGCTCTAAGTCTTCTAACGATTTTACATAGCCCAAAGCACGAATTAGGTATTCGGCTTTGTTAAATTCAATAGTTCTTGCCCCTACGTCGAGGTTAGATTTTTTTACAGCACTTATTATTTGCCCAATACTTACCCCTTGTGCTTTCATGGCATTGGGGTCTATATCTACCTGATATTCTTTTATATAGCCACCGATGGAGGCGACTTCAGAAACTCCTTTGGCTGATGTTAAGGCGTATTTCACATAGAAGTCTTGAATGGAACGCAAGTCTTGCGGGTCCCAATTGCCCGAGGGCTGTCCATTTTTATCTCTACCTTCTAAAGTGTACCAATACACTTGCCCTAGGGCGGTGGCATCAGGGCCTAAGGCAGGGGTAATCCCTGCGGGCAGTGTACCAGATGGCAAAGAGTTTAATTTTTCGAGTATGCGGCTTCTGCTCCAGTAGAACTCAACGCCTTCATCAAAAATAATGTAGATGCTTGATACGCCGAAAATGGAGTTGCTACGGATTGTTTTTACACCCGGAATACCTAGCAAGGCGGTTGTTAATGGGTAGGACACTTGGTCTTCAATATCTTGTGGCGAACGCCCTGCCCATTCGGTGTAAACAATTTGTTGGTTGTCGCCTATATCCGGAATGGCATCAACGGGTACAGGATCGCTTGGCAAAATGCCAGTTTCCCAGCCAAAAGGCGAGTTTACTACACCCCATGCTATAAAAACGATGAGCAGTAGGAGCGTAACTAATTTATTCTCTAAAAAGAATTTGATTATTCTGTTTAACATTTATTTCTTAATTTAAAAACACAGACTTATAGCTGGGCGGTAGAGCCGAGTTATAGTGAATTTACACTATTACAAATACTAAGAACCAATAAATTGTTGATTGCTTTGATGTTATTTGTAAGTGGTGGCAACACCCTTCTGAAAAGTGAAGAATGCTGGCTTGAAAACAGACGAAAGCTTGTTTTCAAAAAAAGAAATACGATTAGATTAAAAATACGCCAAATTGCGATTGAGCGTCTGGCAGTGGTATAATGGGAGGGGGGCTAATGTCTGAATAGTTGAAATTGGTATAAAAACTACTCGCTACTTTTAGCTCTTGAAATAAGGTAATAAATAATAGGTTGGTAACTTGTTCGGTAGGTAACGAAAACTCTTCGGCTATAAAATTATCCGAAATCTGGATAAGCTCTGTAATATTTTCGCAAGAGCAGTCATCTTCTTGGTGATGTTTACATGAGTTAGTTTTAGGCATTTCATTCTCGTGCATATCAGTACAGCAATGTGCCGCTTCTTGGTAAAGGGCAACACTATAGAGTTTTCCTTTCGAGTAGTGTTTATTGATATTAATACCAATAAAACCCGCAAGAAAAAGAACTAAAACTAATATGTTAGTGATTTTTTGCATCTAATTATTTATAACAGGACAAAGGTACGAAATGGAACAAAAATGGTTTTATATAATTTTATTTAAAACGTGTATAATTTTGAAGTGGAGTTTATAATACTTTATCTATTGTGTTTCTATCGGAGAATCTACTTTTTTTGTAAGAGGATAAAGTAAAACCAGTTACTTTTTTAAACTGTTTTGATAGGTGCGAAGGGCTACTGTAGTTAAGCTGAAATGCAATTTCAGAAAAATTGAGCTCGCCATAGCTTATTAGCTCTTTTACACGCTCAATTTTTTGTAAAATAATAAACTTCTCTATTGTAATATTTTCGTTAGTAGAAAAAGTGGCAGAAAGAAACGAGTATTCGTAGCCTAGTTTTTTAGCAAGGTATGCCGAAAAATTTATCTTTAACGCTTCGCCTTTGTTGTAATGTATGAAATCAATAATAATTGTTTTTATAGTTTCAGAGAGTATTTGTGCCTTACTTTCAAGCCGTTTAAAACCCCAAATTTCTAACTCATCATCAAGAGTAGAATAATTAGTAATAGGATTTTGAAGCACCACCTCACCCAAATTTACAGTTATAAATGGAATATTTAATTTAAAAAAGAGTTGCTCCACCGCCATAATACAGCGTGGACAAACCATATTTTTAATATAAATAGAGTGCTTTTCCATAAGGCAAATATAAAATATTTATTCTAGATATCTTAGGCTTATTACTTTTTTACTAGCTTTGCATCAATTAAAATAAGTATAATATTATTAAAAAACCTCTTTATGAAAAACAGAATACTAAGTGCTTTAACTAGCCTTTTATTACTCGTTAGCCTATTTAACACTTCGTGCAAACCTAGCGATACCAAAGAAGATACCAAAGACGACCCAGTAATAGTCGAGGCTGAAAGCCTTGAAGTCGTATCTGGGAATAACCAAACTGCCGACGCAGGCACAGAACTAAGCGACCCCATTGTTTTTGTAGTAAAAGGCAGCGACGGAAAAGCAATTAAAGACGTAAAAGTAGAGTTTGCCACAGCAGCAGGGGCATTGTCTGTTGCTTCTGCCACTTCCGATACCGAAGGGAAAGTAAGCATCTCTTGGACTTTGGGGGCTGAGGCAGGTCGCCAAACCTTTACTGCAACAGCCTTTAAACCAGATGGCACAACCAACCTTACAGGCTCGCCAGTAACTATTATAGCTACTGCAAAAGAAGTAGTGCAAGAAAATACATTTACTGATACTAGGGATAATAAAGTTTATAAAACAGTACAAATTGGCACTCAAAACTGGATGCAAGAAAATCTCAACTTTGAAAAAACAGGAGCTGCTCCATACGCCAACGATGCAGCTAATGCCACAACCTATGGCTTGCTTTATACCGCAGGAGCAGCACAAACCGCTTGCCCAGCAGGCTGGCATTTACCAAGCGATACCGAATGGAAAACCCTAGAAATGGCCGTTGGAATGAGCCAAGAACAAGCTAACTTTACAGGCTCTACAAGAGGTACAGACGAAGGTGGGAAATTAAAAGAAACAGGTACAACACATTGGAAAGACCCTAATACAGGCGCTACCAATACAAGCGAATTTTCGGTACTCGGAGCAGGTTACAACTACCAAGGTACATTCTACCAAATAAAAGAATACGCCTATTTTTGGACTTCAACAGAAGGCTCAGTAGGGGCTAATAAACATTATTCTAGGCAGATTGTTTACAATACTAGTAAAATAGGCAGAACCCCATCGGACGATGCCATTACCATGTCGGTAAGGTGCGTTGAAGATTAATTCAATACTTTAAACCTTGAAGATAGAAAAAGCTGGTTTTTAAATCAGCTTTTTCTATTTTATTTTTTTAACTTTGCTAATCTAAAAAAACGAATAACAACTCTTATGAAAAAAATAAATGGAACAGGCGTTGCAATGGTAACCCCCTTCAATAAAAAAGGGCAATTAGACAAAAAAGCACTTGTGAAATTAACCAAGCACCTAATTGCTGGTGGTATTGATTTTTTGGTCGTCATGGGAACAACTGCCGAGGCAGCAACCCTCTCGCAAGCCGAAAGAGAAAAAGCAATCGCAATAATCCTAAAAGCCAATGCAGGGCGACTGCCAATTGTGCTGGGCGTTGGCGGAAACGACACAAACGCTACTGTCGAGGCATTAAAAATAACAGACTTTACAGGCATAGATGCAATATTATCAGTAACACCTTATTATAACAAACCCACCCAAGCAGGTTTACTTGCCCACTTTGGGCAAGTGGCGAAGCACTCCCCCGTCCCAATTATACTCTACAACGTACCCGGGCGAACAGCAGTAAACATGACGGCAGTAACCACCTTAGCACTTGCCAAAAAGTACAAAAATATTATTGCCGTAAAAGAAGCCTCGGGCAACTGGGAACAGATTATGCAAATTATCGACAAAAAACCAAAAGGCTTTAAAGTGTTTTCGGGCGATGATGCTATTGTAATGCCCCTAATTGCCGCTGGTGCAGATGGCGTTATCTCTGTAACTGCCAACGCATTTCCTACCCGATTTTCCGCAATGGTAAACAATGCAAAAGCAGGAAAAATAAAAAATGCAAGACAATTACATTATGATATTCTAGATTTTACAGAACGCATTTTTGAAGAAGGCAACCCAGCAGGTATAAAATTAGCCCTTTCAGTATTAGACATTTGCACACCCGAAGTGAGGCTGCCATTGGTAAAAGCATCAAAGAAATTGAGCAAAACAATAACAGGACTAATGTTGGAATTGTAAAATAGAAGAAGCTATTGAAACTATCTGTAATCATAGTCAATTACAATGTAAAGCACTTTTTAGAGCAATGTTTACACACTGCAAAAAAATCTGCCGAAAGGCTTTGCTCAAAATATGGGCAAAATGCTGCTGAAATAATTATTGTAGATAACAACTCTGCCGATGGCTCTTGCTCCATGTTGAAAGAAAATTTCCCCGAGCTTTTGCTTATCGAAAACAAAGAAAATACAGGCTTCTCAAAAGCCAACAACCAAGCCATGCGTATCGCCAAAGGCGAATATTTTTTGCTCCTAAACCCAGACACCGTAGTAGAAGAAGATACATTCCTGAAAACTGTCAAGTTTATGGACACACACCCAAAAGCAGGAGCATTGGGCGTAAAAATGATTGATGGAAGAGGCAATTTCTTGCCCGAATCTAAGCGGGCATTACCCACCCCGAAAGTTTCATTTTATAAAATATTTGGGCTAGCAGCCCTTTTTCCAAACTCTAAAAAGTTCGGGAAATACCACCTCACTTACCTAGACAACGATAAAATCGCAGAAATTGAAATCCTATCGGGAGCATTTATGTTTATGCGAAAAACCGCACTAGACAAAGCAGGGCTACTCGACGAGGACTTTTTTATGTACGGCGAAGATATTGATTTATCCTACCGGATTATAAAAGCAGGCTACAAAAATTACTATTTCCCCGAAACAACAATTATACACTACAAAGGCGAAAGTACAAAAAAAGGCAGCCTAAACTACGTTTTTATTTTTTATAATGCAATGATTATTTTTGCGAAAAAACATTTCTCGCAAAAAAATGCAAGCCTTTTTATTTTAGTCCTGAAATTTGCAATTTGGCTACGTGCAGGCATCTCCATTGCCAAAAGAACAGCAAAATCCCTCTTCTTACCAATAATTGATACAGCCCTAATATTTGCTGGGTTTTATTTTATAAAACCAATTTGGGAAAACTGGCGTTTCCAAGAGGGAGGGGGCTATCCTGCTGAATATCTGATGTATGCAGTACCGTCTTATATACTGGTTTGGGTCATAACATTATATTTTTCAGGCGGCTACGAACGCCCTGTAAAGAAACGAAAACTTGCAGCAGGAATAAGCTACGGAACAATCCTAATTTTACTTTTTTACTCCCTTTTGCCAGAAATCTACCGTTATTCTCGTGCTTTACTACTTATAGGTACTGCTTGGGCATACCTTTCTGCATTTACTATTCGTACATTTTTTACATTTGTTGCACCAAAAGAATTCGGCTTTCGCCGAAAAAAGAAATTAAGGTTACTAATTATTGCCAACACCAAAGAAGGGCAACGCATACAAGAGCTACTAAACGAAACTAACATCAATAGCGATAGCCTATTCTTTGCTAGCCCAAAGGCAGAAAACCTTACAGAAAACCAAATTGGCTCAGCCGAGCAACTGGAAGAAATTGTAAGGATAAACCGGATTAACGAAGTCATATTTAGCTTGCAAGACATAACTTCCCAGCAGATTATAAGCCATATTGTCCTGCTTTCGCAATCGGGCACCGATTTTAAAATTGTACCAAAAGCCGGTACTTCTGTAATAGGCAGTAATTCGATACATACTTCTGGCGACCTATATTCGGTGGAGTTAAACTCCATTGCAAAGAAAAGTAATAGACGCATAAAGCGAATTTTTGACATAACGATTGCCCTATTTTTACTAATATTTTTACCAATTACTGTGTTTTTTGTAAATCAAAAAAAAGGCTTTTTGCCTAATATTTTTAGAGTATTATTCGGGCTAGCTGCTTGGGTAGGCTATTCCGAACTAGATAAAGCAGAGCAATTTGCGTTGCCCAAAATTAAGAAGGGTATTTTATCGCATAAAGATTTATTGGGCAAAAAACCACAACTACAAGACCACAATAAAAACCTAAATTATGCAAAAAATTACAAAGTTTCCGATGATTTTAGAATCCTTTGGAAAGGCTTTAAACACCTTGGGCGGTAAAGCCTGTTAAAAAAAGCATAGTGAAATAAACGAACCATGAAAACTCAAAATAAAAAAAAAATAATTAACGACCCTATTTACGGCTTTATAAATATAGGCTCGGTACTTCTTTTTGATATTATTCAGCACCCATTTTTCCAACGGTTGCGGCGAATAAAGCAACTGGGACTAACGTCCTACGTGTACCCAGGGGCTACGCATACACGCTTTGAGCATGCACTTGGGGCATTGCATTTAATGAATGCGGCTATTGAAACCTTGCGTAGTAAAGGGCAGGGAATCACCGAAAAAGAAGCCGAAGGGGTGCGTATTGCTATCCTTTTACACGATTTAGGGCACGGCCCTTTTTCGCATACTTTGGAGCATAGTTTTATGCAAAACATTTCGCACGAAGCACTTTCACTTGCCTTTATGGAACGTATAAACAAAGAGTTTAACGGGCAGCTTAGTACAGGCATCAAGATTTTTAAAAATGAGTATTCTAAAAAGTTTTTGTACCAACTGGTTTCTAGCCAGCTAGATATGGATAGGCTGGATTATCTTAATCGGGATAGCTTCCTTTCTGGTGTGATAGAAGGCTCGGTGGGGGCAGATAGGCTTATAAAAATGCTCGTTGTGGTAGATGATAATTTGGCCATTGAAGAAAAGGGCATCTACTCTGCCGAAAATTTTTTAATAGCAAGGCGGATAATGTATTGGCAGGTATATTTGCACAAAACGGTTGTGGCCGCCGAGCAAATGTTAGTCAAAATTATAAAAAGAGCTAAGTTTTTATGCCAAGAAAATGGCATTTTCGCAGTCCCCTCGCTGGGCTATTTTTTTGATAATAAGATAGATAAAGATAACCTGCCGCCAGATTTCCTCGAGTGCTTTGCCAATTTAGACGATAATGATATAATGGCCTCTATAAAAGTTTGGCAAGAAAGTGCTGATACTGTACTCTCTTTACTGAGCAAAAATTTATTAAATAGAGATTTGCTAAAGCTAGAAATTAGTAATACGCCTTTCTCGCCAGAGCGGATTGCAACATTAAAACAAAAAGCAAGCGAGCTTTATTACATTTCAGAACAAGACACCCAGTATTTAGTGTTTACAGATTCAGTAAGTAATAAAGCATACAGCTCGGAGCATGATAATAGTTTGAAAATCCTACTAAAATCGGGCAAAACAGCAGATATTGCCCAAGCATCGGACATTTCTAATATTTCGGCACTCTCTAAAAGGGTCGAGAAATATTTTTTGTGCTACCCCAAAGAGTGTTTGTAAAAATAGCACGCTCTGGCATTCGATGCCAAGCGTTTTTAGTTAGGCATATTTATCAATCATCATTTTTATACGGAGTAATTCGCCCACGCTTGGGGCATAAGAAATTGCACCTCTTGCTTTGTGCGGTGCATTACCGTCGTAGAGTTCCGAAATTGTGCCAATGGCATGAATGTGCATTTCGGATTCAAAATTAGAGTAAATCTGATTAACTTTCCTTAGCCCGCTTTTGCCAGTAAGGTTAAAAATAGCTTCGCAATATTGAGCAATTAAAAATGGGTGAACTGTACCCTGATTCCGTGCAATATTTCTGTGGGCAGGAAGCCCAGAATATTTGCCTTTAAATCTGATATTTTTAGGCGAAAGTGTGCGTAAGCCAAATTTTGTAAGAAGGTTGTGCTTAACTTTATCCAAAACGGCTTTTTTTACATCAATTTCAAGGGGCGAGTAGGGGAGCGAGGCCGCATAAATTTGGTTCGAACGAACATCTTCATTGGCCTCTGTATCAGTAACAAAGTCGAAAAGGCTTTTTTCTTTTTTGTTCCAAAAAATGGCGGTAAAATTCGCCTTTATATTGTCGGCAGTAGTGGTGTATTTCTTTGCTTTTGCTTTAGCACCAGATTTTGAAATTAACTCTTCGGTAAACCGTAGTGCATTGTACCACAGAGCATTAATTTCAACGGCGTAGCCGTATCGTTCAACGATTGGTCGCCCGTCTTGCACTTCTTCCATCCAAGTGTGGGGCTGTTCTTGGTCTGTAATATACAGTAAGCCATTTTCTCTCACTTGCGTACCACATTTTCCTGCAAAAATAGCTTTTAAAATCGAGTTTAGAAATTTACCATATTTCTTTTCGATGCCTTTAAAATCGGAACTATACTCAGCATATTGCTGTAAAGCCCTGAAAAATAGTAAGGATATGTCGGCAGGTAACTGATACTTTTCTTTTTTGTAGCGTGCTACAATAGTATCCATAGCAGCCAAAAAGTTTTTTTTGTCGCCATAGGAAAGTGTAAGCCCAGCCAGCGAAGTTAGTGCCTCCCTGAAACGAAAATCGTACCAGTGGTAGCCAGCTTTAAGTAAAGTTTCTTTGCCTCGTTTTACAAAAAACTGCTGTGCAGAGTTGATAAGGCTGTTTTCAAAACCATCTCTTGGGGTTCTGCTTTTTGCTTCTGTTGTAAATTTACGGGTTAGTGATTTTGTATTTGTAGGCGTAGTACCTGCCGAAAAAACGATGACATCGCCTTCTTTTACATTGAGTTCAAAATAACCGGGTACAAATAAATCTTCTACGCCATCGTAGCCCCGTGTTTTTTCTTTTTTGTAGGAGATGTTTTTGTTCCAATCTGGTGCGGCAACATATTTATTTTTCCTAGAAAGCTGCATATACAAATCAGGGAAACCATCGTAAAGGCAAGCCGATTTGCCATTTTCTATATCTTTTACCTTTTTATTAATTGCCATGTTTTCGTGGCATAGGGCATGTATGCTCCTGAATGCAAGAAATGGCATTAGCTTTAAGGTGGTTTTAGATGTGGCTTTGAGTACAGTATAACGTATCATTATACGTTCTTCATCATGAGCCAAAAGAAGTTCTTTTTTTAACTTTACACCTCCCACTCGGTAAATTCGGGCAGGGATAGGGTCGGTAATAAACTCTTGCAAGTAGCGTTGCCCATGTGGGTAATATGTTCCACCAGCATATCGGCGTACACTAAGGCGAGCCGCTGCCCCATTTTGCTCAATGGTTTCTTCTACTTCGGAAAGTAAAACATGCTTTTCGTAATTTTTAAGAGGAACAACTAATAACCCGTGGTATTTGCGTGTATTACAGCCAATTATAGTGGAGCTAGCGTAAGAACCTGCACGGTTCGACCGGATTATCTCTCTATTTAAGCCGTAATTTAAGTTAACAAGCGATTTGCGTTCTATATTGATGTAATTCATGATTTTTCGTTTAATGAAAGCGTTAAGTTGGTTTTTATTGCAGTATTGCAAAAGTAAAATTTTATCTTTTAAAATAAATTTCAAAATCATAAAAAATAAAAACTTAATGAAATTTTAACATACCATTGGCTAAAAATAGTTCTATGTTTCAGATTTTTATCTATTTTCGCAGTTCTATTTTTATAAAACTGAAATATTTAACCCATGAGAATTATAGATAATAACTTGCCAGTTTGGCGAACACTAAGCGTAGAACAACAGTATAGCGAAACGCTAAAAGGCATTAGCGAAATTGCCAACAACCTATGGTTTACATGGAATTGCGATGCCGTAGAACTATTTAAATACATGGCTGGCGATGAGTCTGTGTCATATTGTATAGACCCTATATCAGTACTTAAAAACCTTTCTTTTGAAAGGTTGGAAGAGTTAGAAAAAGATGCAAAATTCCTGAAAAAATATAAACGAATTTACAAACGCTTTAAAGAATATCACGAAAAACCATATAATTCTAGTATCCCGTCAGTAGCTTATTTTAGTATGGAGTACGGCATGGCAGATATTTTAAAAATATTTTCAGGAGGCTTAGGAGTGCTAGCAGGCGACTATTTAAAAGGAGCAAGTGATGCCCTTTATGATATGGCAGCAGTTGGTTTGTTTTACAGAGAAGGCTATTTTACACAACGAATTACTGTAAGCGGAGAGCAAGATGCAGAGTACGAGCCACAAAAATTTACAGATTTACCTGCCGAGTTAGTTAGAGATGAAAATGGAGAACCCCTCCTTATCCAAATCTTTTTCCCCGGAAGAACAATAAACGTACAGGCTTGGAAAGTAAACGCAGGAAGAGTGCCACTCTACTTGCTTGATACTGATAGAGATGACAATAGTACAGAAGACCGCTTAATAACACACCGCCTCTACGGTGGCGACAACGAACATCGCCTAAAGCAAGAAATGCTTTTAGGTATTGCAGGGATACGCCTACTTGCAAAACTAGGGATAAAAAAAGAAATCTATCACATCAACGAAGGGCATGCGGCTTTTATAGGTTTAGAGCGAGTTGCTGAATTAATGGAGCAACAAAAAATGTCTTTTTACGAAGCCTGTGAGGCCGTAAAATCCGCAAGTTTATTTACTACACACACACCTGTACCTGCGGGGCATGATGCTTTTGAGGAAGAAATTTTAATGTACTATATGGGGCATTACCCTCAAAAATTTGGAATTAGCTGGACCGATTTTTATAAAATCGGAAAAATGCACCCCGAAAAGCCCAAAGAAAAATTCTCTATGAGTGTACTTGCTGCCAACCTTTCACAAGAAATAAATGGCGTAAGCTGGCTACATGGCGAGGTTACCAAAGATGTTATTTTTAAAGAAATGTGGAAGGGATATTTCCCTGAAGAGTCGCATATTGGCTACGTTACCAATGGAGTACACTACGGCACATGGACGGCAAAACCTTGGCGTATAATGCTAGGTGGGCAAGGAGGCACACCCGATTTTTCAAAAATCTATAAACAAGCCGATAAAGATATTTGGGAATTACGAAATAGCCTAAGAGCTAGGTTGGTAAATTTCATTAAAGAACGTATGGATACCGTAAGTGTACGACGCAATGAAGACCCTAAATTTATCCTAAAAGTAAAGAAAAGAGTAAGCCCAGACGTGCTTACCATTGGTTTTGCTCGGCGATTTGCCACCTACAAACGAGGTAATTTACTTTTTTCTGATTTAGAAAGATTAAGTAAAATTATAAATAACGAAGATAGACCTGTTCAGTTCGTTTTTGCAGGAAAAGCCCACCCAAAAGATAAAGGCGGGCAAGATATTATTAAAGAAATTATTGCTATCTCTAAGAAGTCTAAATTTGTAGGGAAAATAATTTTCTTAGAAAATTATAATATGTCAGTCGCTAAGCAACTCGTACAGGGCGTGGATATTTGGCTCAATACCCCAACTCGGCCACTGGAAGCATCAGGCACAAGTGGCATGAAGGCGGTTATGAATGGCGTAATGAATCTTAGCGTACTCGATGGTTGGTGGGTGGAAGGTTACAAAGAAGGGGCTGGCTGGGCATTGCCACAAAATAAAACCTA
>CAMZKQ010000064.1 GCA_947311265.1 uncultured Chlorobiota bacterium
TTTGAAAATAATAACCATTCCTGAAAAATGCCAAACGATTCAATTTTATCTAAATAATAAGCCGGGTAATTGGGTGTATTATTTTGGTCAATTTCTAGCAAAGCCCCATTAATTGCAATAAAGCCATCTCCACAAGCAATTATTGATGCCGAATTTTTGGGGACATTGTAAACGGTCAAAATTATTGTAGCAAGTAAATCATTGGCATCAAGTGGTATTTCAGTTTTAACGTTTCTCAATGTATTTAAAGTCTGAAATAAAATTTCTTCTGCCAGTTCCTTTTCACTCCCATCAAATTCAGAAAACTCAAATTTTTTGCATACAGAACGCATGATTTTTCCCAGTAATGCCGAAGCAAAGTGCGAATTATCGCCACCAGAGCAACCGTCGAAAACAGCAAATATTATAAAATGATCAAATTTTGTATGAAAAAGAAAGTCCTCGCAATAATCTGGGTGTAAAGTTCCTCGTTTTAGTAGTGTATATAAGCTCATTTGAATACAAATATAAAAATTTTTTAGCTAAGATGCTTAAAATTCTAAACTTTTAAGCACTTGTTGAAAAAAACTACCTATCCTATATTATTTAGGACTGAAATTTGTATAACAGTAAAAGGAGTTGCTTTGTAAAGGATTTTTTACTAAATGTAAAATAAGCCACCTCTCAAAATCAATATATTGTATAAAAAAGCCTACATATTATTTTGCCTTAGCTTCCTGCTTCCGCCTGTAATCTTTGCCCAGTACTCTGTAAACTGGGCAAAAGGTTTTGGGGGCGAACGCAAGGATAAAGCCGCCGAAGTTATAGAAACCATGGACGGAGGACTGCTTATGGGGGGGCGTGTAATACGAAAAAATACATTTTTATGGCTCTTAAAAACAGATGCCTACGGCAACGAAATTTGGGGCAAAACCTACGAAAAATACTACCGTTCTGCTGCAAATTCACTCATTCAAAACCAAGAAGATACTTGCATTATTGCAGCAGGATTTTGTACAAAAAATAAAAAGTTTAGCCACGATATTAATGGCTGGATTATAAAAACAGACCGCTTTGGAACGCTCCTTTGGGAGCGAGTTTACGGAAAAAAAGGCAATGAAGAAATCCGAGATATTATCCCCGATGGCGAAGGTGGCTATGTGGCCTGTGGCTACTCAACATCTAACGAAGCGCTGGAAAAAGAATTTTGGGTATTCAGAATTGACGGCGATGGAAATCTCATTTGGGAGAAATTTTTTGGAGAATCAGTAGAAGATGTTGCAGCTTGTGTAACAAGAACTTATGATGGACACTTCGTGGCCGCTGGCTATGGTATAAATCGAAATAAAAGAACACTACGTGTTATAAAACTAGATAAAAATAATGGCGATGATATTTGGGATTTGCCCTGGCTTAAAGATGCCTCCAGAGAGGCATTAGGCATTGCTGAAACCCCAGATAGTTGCTTAATTATCGCAGGTACTTTTCGCAAAGCAGCACAAGAAACGCAAAATGCTTTGCTCTATAAAATCTCTACCGAAGGCGACTCTATTTGGGAGCAAACTTTCGATTACAATGGGCGAGAAGAAGCCACAGCAGTCCGAATATCTTACGATAATAAAATCCTTGTGGCAGGCTACACTAAATTTAACGATGAAGCTTATGATGCCGATTTTTGGACACGAAAAATGGGACTCGATGGAACAATTATCTGGGAAAACGTCTTCGATAGAGGTAGCCTAGATTACGCCTACTCCCTCTGCGAAACCAAAGATAATGGGCTCGCACAAGCCGGAGCAACCTATGCCGAAGACGAAGGTTGGGACTATGCCCTTATGAAATATAAAAATGAAGAGATGACAAAAATAACAGTTATTCAGCCCGAAGATTCTGTTGTTACCACAGTAAATATTAAATACGATTTAGAAATTTGTATCGCCAGTGCCTTAAAACTAGAGAATGCAGAAGTATTTGTAAATGGGAGCCTGCAATTTAATAACGCTATGAATGCCAACCTAATAACAGATAAGGACTGCCGATTTCCTATCTATACAACAATTTTGCTTTTGGAAGGAAAAAATGATATTCTAATAAATATTAAAGACGAAAAAGGCTTTGTTGTTCAAGAAAGAAGAATTATTTATTATATCCCATCGCCAGAAACAGGCTGGTAAATGCCTATGCAAGATTATTTTAAGTACTAAGTAATAAAGATTAAAAAAAAAATTAACTTTACCACCAATTCCCGAACATTAAAAATATCAAAAATGGAAACCGCTAAAATAATAATTGCAATAGATGGGCATTCTTCCTGTGGGAAAAGTACAGTTGCAAAAGAATTATCTAAAATGTTGAAATATAGATATATAGACACAGGGGCAATGTATAGGGCCGTAACTTTATACGCTTTGAAAAATAATATTATCGAAAATAACAGTATAAATGATGCAGTTTTAGAAGCCGCACTTTTATCAGGAAACTTAAGAATTGACTTTAAATTTAATAGCAAAACAGATAATTCCGATTGCTTTTTAAACGGAAAGCCTGTTGAGAAGGAAATAAGAAAAACAGAAGTGGCCAACAATGTTAGCCAAATAGCAACACTTAAATTTGTGAGAGAAAACCTTGTAGCCTTACAACAAAATATGGGTGCCGGAGGCGGTGTTGTTATGGACGGGAGAGATATTGGAACAGTTGTATTCCCTAATGCTGAACTTAAAATATTCCTTACCGCAGCGGCAAAAATTAGAGCAGAAAGGCGGTTTAAAGAATTAACAGAAAAAGGCGAATCTGTAAAATTTGAAGACATCTTAGAAAATGTAAAATTACGAGATAAAATAGATTCTACCCGAAAAATTAGCCCACTAAAACAAGCCAAAGATGCCTACCTTATTGATAATTCAAAATTATCTAGGGAAGAAACGCTAGCCGCTTGTATCGAACTTTACAATAAAACAATAAATAAAAAATGACAGTTGAAATAGATAAAAAATCAGGCTTTTGTTTTGGCGTTCAGTATGCCATAGAACGTGCCGAAAACGAACTCGAAAACCAAGACGAACTCTACTGTCTTGGTGATATTGTACACAATAACGCAGAAGTAGAACGCCTAAAAGCAATGGGCTTAAAAAGCATTGATAAAGAAAAATTTAAAACATTAAAAAATACAAAAGTACTCATTCGGGCACATGGCGAACCACCCGAAACATACAAAATTGCCCTCGAAAATAATATCCAACTGCTAGATGCCTCATGCCCAGTAGTTTTGCGATTGCAAAACAATATAAAAAAGGGCTACGATAAAGTTACAGAAGAAGGCGGACAACTTATCATCTTTGGCAAAAAAGGACATGCCGAAGTTAGCGGGCTAGTTGGGCAAACACAAGGCAAAGCCATTGTAGTTGCCTCTTTTGACGATTTAGATAAAATTGACTTTACCAAGCCAATTAGCCTATTTTCTCAAACCACAAAAAGCCCACAGGGCTATAAGGATATTACCGAAGAGATTAAGCGGCGTATGGCTTTGCAACAAAAAAATGAAATTAATTTTGCCGGAAAAAACACTATCTGTGGGCAAGTATCTAACCGAGATGGTGGGCTTAAAGAATTTGCCCAAAAACACGATGTCGTTATTTTTGTAAGTGGGAAAAAAAGCTCTAATGGAAAAGTCCTGTTTGCTGTTTGCAAAGCCGAAAACCCTAGAACACATTTTATTTCAGTACCAAAGGAACTTGATTTATCTTGGCTTACTGCGGCAAATTCGGTAGGTATTTGCGGGGCAACCTCTACCCCCCGCTGGCTAATGGAAGAAACTCAAAAATGGATAACAGACCATATTTAGCTAAAAAACACCCAACCAAAAAGTTGAGTGTTTTACACGTTTATAGCCCAGTAAATTAAAAAGAAAGAAGTGTCTTTTTAATAATGGCAACCGCTTCCATAATCTGCTCCTTATTAATGGTTAGGGGAGGGGCAAAGCGGATAATATCGCCATGCGTTGGTTTTGCCAAAAGCCCATTATCCCTAAGAGCAAGGCACACGTCCCAAGCCTCTTTACCATTTTTTGGCTTAATAATTATTGCATTCAATAAACCTTTTCCTCTTACAAGGGTAAGCATTTCAGAGTCAATTTTTTCCAATTCAGAACGGAAAATAGCACCCATTTTTTCAGCATTCTCAATTAAATTTTCATCTTTAACGACCTCCAAGGCAGCTATTGCAACCTTAGCAGCAACAGGATTGCCCCCAAAAGTAGAGCCATGCTCACCCGGTTTTATTACAAGCATAACATCATCATCGGCAAGTACCGCAGACACTGGCATAACACCACCCGATAAGGCTTTCCCTAAAATCAAAACATCAGGGCGAACACCTTCATGCTCAACAGCTAATAATTTCCCTGTACGTGCAATTCCCGTCTGCACCTCATCGGCAACAAAAAGCACATTATTCGCCTTGCAAAGGTCATACGCCGATTTCAAATACCCATTGTCAGGCACAAAAACCCCAGCCTCACCCTGTATCGGCTCAACTAAAAAAGCACAAACATTTGGGTCTGAAAGTTCCTTTTCCAAAGCCTCAATATCATTATAAGGCACAGTAACAAAGCCCGGCGTATAAGGGCCAAAGCCCTTGTAAGAATCAGGGTCTGTGGACATTGAGATAATTGTAATTGTACGCCCATGAAAATTATCAGCACAAACAATAATTTTAGCCTCATTGTCAGGTATCCCCTTAACATCGTAGCCCCAACGTCTGGCCAGTTTTAAAGCCGTTTCATCAGCCTCAGCCCCAGTATTCATAGGCAAAACTTTGTCGTATCCAAAATATTTAGCCACATATTCTTCAAACTCGCCAAGCACATTATTATAAAAAGCACGAGAGGTTAGCGTAAGTTTTTTAGCCTGCTCAACCATAGCACCTACAATTTTTGGGTGGCAATGCCCTTGATTTACAGCAGAATAAGCCGAAAGAAAGTCAAAATATTTTTTACCATCGGTATCCCAAACATAAATACCTTCGCCTTTTTCAAGAACAACTGGAAGCGGGTGGTAATTGTGAGCACCGTACCTGTCTTCACGAGAAATGTAATCCTGTTTTGTCATTAAATTAAGAAATTAAAAGATTAAAAATAAATTAAGTCGGGCTAAAATAGCCCTCTTGCTTTTGCAAATATGATATTTTTTTTCAAAAAAACAACACGAAATAGAGCTAGTAATTTTAAAACTACAAAATACTTTCCCGTAAAATATTAATAGCATTTGGCCCTTCGTTAAAAAGTAAATCCAAAGCAGATAAATTTTCCTGAAAAGGAAATTTTGAAGAGAACACTTGAGTATATGGCTTTGCACAGAAACGATTATCAATGACTTGAAACTTCTTTTTTGGGTGAATCCCATTCCGGTAATCAGGAAATTGAGTTAAATATTCCTTACTTAAAGCGATTTTTGCAGGTATTTCAAATTCTGTAAGCAACTGCGTAAGAATCTCGGCGTTAAAATCAAAAAGCAAAGCATGCCGAGTGGTAAAAAAATCTAGAAAAGCATCAATATAAAACTCAAAAAAAGGAGACGAACGATAAGCAGACTCAATACTCTTTAAATGAACCGCTTGCCAAGCGGTACTGTAATCAATCTCAACTTCTGTAATAAGAACATCCTCTCCCGACACCTTTTTGGTCGGCACACTAAGTATTTGCACCCCATTAGCAGCCAAAATTTGACACCTATTCCGGAAACTTTGCTTCTGAAAATGCTCTTTAGTTTCAATATAAATAGTCTTGCCTAATAAAAATTTAGACAAATATTGCACACCAGGAAAATAATTTGAAGAAAGAATCATAGACACACACCTTATATATATAAGAAAAAATAAAAACTAAAGTTCGCTTTTGACTTGCCAACCTACCAGTACTTGGCAACCTCTTGATAAACAGCAGTATTCTAAATATCAATATGATGCAAAAATATAACAGACTATTGAATTATAAAAAATAAATTATTCGGCTCAAACCTCCGTAAAAGTAAGTGATCTAGTACGGACACACAAAAAAAGAATCTTTAATATTGCAATACCCCGTCCGCTTTTGACTTGCCAACCTACCAGTACTTGGCAACGTCTTGATAAACAGCAGTATTCTAAATATCAAGTTTGAAAATCAATATGATGCAAAGATATAACGTAATATTGATATTCATTTCTAAAAAAAGAAAATAAATTTAATATCTATAGTACTGGAAATTAAATATTTAGATATACCCCCCAAAAAAAGCTAAAAAAAAAGGCAAAAAAGTTTTTGAGGAATAAAAAAAA
>CAMZKQ010000065.1 GCA_947311265.1 uncultured Chlorobiota bacterium
CCTTGTTTCAGACAGGGTGGGCTGTGCTGTTGATTTAGTTAAAAATAACGAAAACGGTTTTATTTTTGAATCCAATAATATTAATGATTTGAAAGATAAAATTAAACTTTTTGAAAATAATTATTCTAAATTTGGCGAGAAGTCAAAAGAAATGATTGAAAAATGGAGCTTTGAAGAAATTGTAAAAACTATTGAAAAACAATTAATTGTATGACAAAACCTAAGTACGATTAATAAAATTTGCCACAAAGATTTCGTTCTATCTGCAAATATTTGTTCAAATGCTTCGCTGATACAACGATATTTTTCCAAAAGGTTTATTTGTTTTTATAAATAAACTAAACTATTCGACAGTAAAACAAACATAAAGCGAAAAAAGATAATGCGACTTTATAATAAAAGATAAAAATAAATTGACGGCTCTACAAGTCAGTTATTCTATCGAAAATGAAGCAACAAAAGAAAGGGAATTAAAAGGGCTATACGAGGCTTGCAAATCCCTAAAAATAAAGAAAGCAAAAATTGTTACTCTTGAGGAAGAGGACAGTATAAAATATAAGGGTGTCGAAGTAGAGGTAATTCCTGCCTACAAATTTATGCTAAATAGCTAGCAACTAAACAATCACTTTATCTATATTTTTTGTATAACTGCAACTATTTCTGTACCTTTATAGCATAAAAAATGGCATATAATAAATACACAAACCAACCCTAATTACAACCAATTTTACTCGAAGAGTAAAGCATACAATAAAACAACAGAATTTAAACTCATGAAAAACTTGTTTAAAAATATCGTAGCTAAAAAGAAAGAACTCATCTCCAAAATTTCGACTGAAAAAATAGACCAAACACAAGACAATTTCAACTTTCAGGAATTTCTTATTACCAAAGGCAATATAATCTACCTGCCTGAAAACTTTAATTTTGAACACTTTACCTCCGAAATAGGAAAGTATATGGCTTCCGATTTAAAGCAAAAAGTAAAAACAGAGCAACTAAAAAACAACATACTAAAAATTGAATACAGCCCAGCAAAAGGCATAATGAAAAGCATTGGGCTAGGCGGACATTTCGTAATTTTACTTTTTCAGTTTGAAAAACAACTGATGTTTAGAATCAAAACTTCCGACTGGTTCGAAAACCCACAGAAAAAAGAAGCCATAGTAAGTGTTTCGGCCTGGATAAAAGATGCCTGTGAAACCGAAATTACAAAATTTATTGCCACACAAATTAAAGACGAGTTTTTTGAAGTTGAAGCTAAAATAAAAATAGATTATCCTAGCAGATATATAGAGCGATTAAGCCTAGCAGCCCAAACCTGGTTCTATGCCGAACAAGAAAAAAACGAAATCCTTTTAGCCGGATTAGAAATATCCGAAATAAAAAAAACAAAAGCAGAAAAATTACCCGATTCAAAATTATCCTTTTACTACATACTAACTACTGAAAATGCAATGGTTGCAGGGTTTGACCAAAGAGGCGAACTGGATTACTTTGAAGAACTAGGTACAACCGCAACCACAGTTAAAAAAGAAATCGGGCGAGACCCAGTAACCGCAGGCGAAATAGAGTGGCTTACCACAAGAAGCAACGACACCCTATTCCAAGAAATAAGCGAAGCTAGCCCACTTCCCAGAAAAGAAAAATTACGCTTCTTTGCACGCAAAAATTTCATAGGGAAAAGCAAAGAAAGTACAATAAAACTACTCGAAATTCTTATTAAAGAAACAAAAAATCCATTCGATGAATTCTCACTGTTTTACGCCTCTTTTGTGGGCAAAGAAATGCGGTTTGAAGAAAATATTGATGCAGAAAAACTAATGGGCATTGTTAAAAAACTAATTGACAGTACCGAAACTGCAACCCGCCTTACAGAATGGACTAATAACTGGGAAATTTCTAGAGTAAACAAAGCGGCACTAATGAAAATACTTACCGAAGCCGCTATAACAAAAGAACAAGAGCAACGCATCTTACCCTTTCACAGGGAAGTATTTACCAACTTCATAAAAAAAGAAAAAGATAAAATTAATATAGTCCTAGCTGAAATAACATTTGCAAAAAACCTAATAAATGCAGGAGAAACCCAAGAAGCCATCGAACTATTAGAAAAAGCAGTAACAAAACTCCCCGACGAAACAGTTGCCGAACTTTTACCCACAGAAGAAAGCGACCTCACTAGCGAAAATGGTGGGCAAATTTTAAGAGTTACCCTATACGACTTACTTGCCCAAGCCGCAAACCAAGAGGACAGTAAAAAATACAAACATAAAATAGCAATGTTGCAGCCACTTTCCAAAAAGCGTTTACAAGCACTCGTGGACTGCAAGCTAGAGCAAAAATCTGCAAAAGCAGAACAATTAATTACAATGCTTTTGCCAAATGGTTTGCCCAAAGCAACAGGCACAAACAATGCCGAACGAAAAGTAATCCCCGAAAAAATGTTTGAAACATTTTTAAGACACCCAGCAACACGAAAAAACGGAACCTTCCATTCCATTCAAAAATGGCTCTCAAAAATTGAAGTCCCCGACCACTCCGCAGTAAAAGCCTTCTCCGACGAATTAAAATTTAACGACTACCCACAGGCTTACGATGCAGTAAAAGAAATAAAAAAAATGTTCGGTAGGTACGATACCCAATTTTTTGTGGCAAGAGGCGATAAATCCACCGGAATTATTGGCTTTGAAGGCAGCCCCGAATTTATTTTAATAGGGAACAAACACTTAGATAAAAATTCAGACTATTACTTAACAACACCCGAACTAAAATTTGCAGTATCCTGCGAAATGGCACACCTTTATTATAAGCACTCCAAAATCACTTCCTCCGACGTCTGGCGTGGGGCAATGGAAAAAAGTTTTGTTTTTGCAGATTCCCTTTTGAGCTTTATCCCAGTAGTCGGTGTTTTAGGAAAAACAGTACAAAGCTTAGGAAAACTAGCAAATGTTGGAGCAGTACTGCAGAAAGCTCAAAAATTTTCTGCTGCCAAAGAAATCGTAGATGCAGCAAGCAAGATGTCAGCTATTTACAGCAGTATTACCAAAAAAAATAAAACTGAGATAAACGAAAATAAAAAACAAGAAATGCTCGCCGTATCAAGAGTTATGCAGCTTACTGCCGATAGAGCAGGGCTATTATTTTCAGGTGATATTTCATCGGCCATTCGCACTATTTTTATGAATAGCGAAAACTACTTGCGTTACCAAAACGAAGCAAAAGAGCATGGACTCGAAAGTTTTATTATGCAAAAAAATAACGACGGCAGCTTTAAACACCAGCACTTAGCAGTTCGGTTCGCCAATTTATACTCCTTTTACCTATCATGGGACTACGCCGAACTAGTCAAAGTAATGACTCCAAAAGACACCACAAAACAAACAAAAACAAAATAATAACAATGTGTGGAATAGCAGGGTTTACAGGAAATAATATTCCTAAAATTAAAAATATCATTTCAAAAATAAGCCATCGAGGGCCCGACTCTTTGGGCTATTTTGCAGATAAAAAAGTTACATTAGGCCATGCCCGCCTTTCCATTATCGACTTATCAGAAGCCGGGTTTCAACCCATGTACTATACGCAAAAACAAGGTGCTTTTTCCGAAAAATTTAATACACAAAATATTGGTAATGAAGAGTTTGCAATTGTTTTAAATGGAGAAATTTATAACTTCAAGGAGATAAAAAAACAACTCTCAGAAAAAGGACTAAATTTTACAACAAAATCCGATACAGAAGTAATACTTGCCGCCTATTCCTACTGGGGACAAGACTGTGTACAGCACTTTAATGGCATGTGGGCTTTTGCTATTTATGATTTTAAAACACAAGAAATATTCCTTTCCAGAGATAGGTTTGGGCAAAAGCCATTATACTACAGCACTGAAAATGAGCAACTTATATTTGGCTCAACCCTAAAAGTATTTTTTGAATACGGTACCGAAAAAAAAATTGACAAAGAAAGCCTTAATCATTTTATGATTTTTGGAATGATGCCCACTAAAAAATCCATTATTTCAGGAATCAAAAAACTACCCCCTGCCCACAATTTATTATACTCACTCTCGGAAAATAAAATAAAATCGCTCACCAACTATTATAAAACTGTATTTACAGAAAAAAAAATCACCAAAAACGAAGCCCAAAAAGAACTCTTAAATTTACTAAAAAAATCAATAAAACGCCGGCTTATTGCCGATGTCCCCACAGGGGCATTCCTCTCTGGCGGGGTTGATAGCTCTGCCATTGTCTATTTTATGCAAAAAGAACTCGGCAATTTAAAAACATTTTCCGTAGGGTTTGATTACGACGATTTTAATGAAGCCGAGCAAGCTCTACTTATCGCAAAAAAATTTAAAACAGAGCATCACCAAATCAATTTTACTGCAAACGATGTAAAAAAACTAATTAATACATTACCCACTTATTTCGACGAACCACTAGGCGATGCCTCCCTGATTCCTGCAACACTAGTTTCAAAAGTTGCTTCACAACACGTAAAAGTAGTGCTTTCTGGCACAGGAGCTGACGAAATTTTTGCAGGGTACTCACGCTATACCGAGTATCAAAAACTGCTCAAATTTATAAATATGCCCAAACTAATCAAGGCAACAGCCGTTAAAAGTTTCAAATTAAAAACGGGCGATAGCGATAAGGCCTCCAAATTAAAAATCCTACTCAACTCTAAAAAAGAAGAGCTATATTTAAAATTATTTAGCAACTCCTTTCGAGGTGAAAATGAATTTGACATTGATTTTGAAAAAATCACCCACTATAAAAATTATTTCCGGAGTAATAATTTCCTGAATAATGCACTCCATTTTGAGCAGCAAATCTACCTCCCCGAAGATTTACTAATAAAGGAAGACCGAGCAACAATGGCATCTAGCATAGAGGGGCGTATCCCATTCTTAGATTACCAACTTGTAGATTTTGCTAATAGCCTACCAGAGCAATTAAAACTCAATGGAAATACAGGGAAATATATCCTAAAAAAAGCCCTCGAAGGTATTTTGCCTGATGATATTCTATACCGAAAAAAACAAGGTTTCGGTGTACCTTTAAAGCATTATTTCCGCAAGGAGCTTAAAGTATTTACAGAAAAAATACTCTTTGATTTTGACAAGTTTGATTACTATGATAAAAACACTCTTCGGAAATTATGGAACAAACACCAAGCAGAAGAGTCGGATTACTCCCATGTATTCTGGAGCTTAATAATTTTTAATAAATGGTACGAAATGTACATTGCATAGATTTTAATTTTTAAAATGCCCACACAACAAAAGCCCATAAAAATTTGTTTTTTTTCGCCTGCAATTTATCCTCTTTTTGCAAAAACAGAAGATATTCATGGCGGTGCAGAACTGCAAACATATTTTCTTGCCAAAGGCTTATCAAAAAACAACCAATTTTCAATAAGTGTTATTACAGGAAATTATAAGCAAAAAAAGAAACAAAATATTGATAATATCTTAATAATCAGAAGTTTTAAAATGAGAATGAATGATAATATTCTTCTAAAATTTATAAAATCATTAAACTATTTTGCCCAACTACTTTTTCTTAACCCAGACACAATATTCACCACGGCAGCTCATGCAACAGTCGGAATTACAGGGTTTTATGCAAAATTATTTAACAAAAAACACCTGCACCGTACCGCACATTCAGACGATGTAGATTTAACTTGGATAGAAAAAAATGGGATAGCAGGAAAGTTCTACAAATATGGGCTTGAAAATGCCCACCAACTAATTACACAAACAAAAGAGCATCAACTTTTACTTAAAAAACACCATAAAAAAGAAGCCATTATTTTTAGAAATATTTTTGATGTAAAAAATATTGATGTTAAAAAAGATGGCTACATACTTTGGGTAAGCCGCTTTGCCAACTGGAAACGCCCCCAGCTATTTTTAAACCTTGCAAAAAAAATTGCTAGTAATCAATTTGTTATGATTTGCCCTACCTTTAATTATAATAATAAAGACTGGCTAGAATTTCGACAAAAAGCAAGACTTATAAAAAACCTAAAATTTATAGACCAAGTGCCTTTTAGCCAAATTCAAAGCTACTTTAACAAAGCAAATATTTTTATAAACACCTCAGAAACAGAAGGCTTCCCAAATACATTTTTACAAGCAGCGGCAGGGAAAACCCCAATTATTTCATTAAATATAAACCCTGATAACTTTATCCAAAATTATAACTGTGGCTATTTTGCCAATGATAATTTTGAAACACTTTTGCAACACACCAAACAGCTAATAAACGCCAAAACAGAACAAAAAGAAAAAGGCAAAAACGCCTTTCTATACCTTTCAAACCACCATAATAAAAAGCAACTGAACCAGCAATTTAAAACCATTATTTTAGCACTCAACAGAAAATGAATATCAAAAAACCAATCATAATTATAGGCACTGGGCGAAGCGGCTCAACAATGTTTCATGAAATTATGTGCCAACACCCCAACCTAAGCTGGTTTTCGGTACTGCTTAGCAAATACCCCAAAAGAACAAAACTCAATCGTTTTTTCCTAAAAATATCAGACCTCCCAATTATAGGCAAACTATTGAAACAAAAAATAATCCCCTCCGAAACTTACAACTACTGGGAAACGTATGCCAAAGGGTTTTCAAAACCCTTTCGGGACTTATATAAAGATGACCTAAGTTTAAAAACAAAACAACAAATCCCCGAAGTATTCAAAGGCAATTTAACAAAAAAACGAAACCGCCTACTTATCAAAATAACAGGCTGGAACAGAGTAGCTTACTTAAAAGCAATTTTCCCTGATGCCCTTTTTATCCATATAAAAAGAGACCCCAGAGCCGTTGCCAACTCATTTATGAACGTCTATTTTTGGAAAGGCTGGGAAGGGCAAACCCATTGGCGATGGGGTGAAATTCCAAAAAAATACCAAATAGAATACCAGCAAAGCAACGCATCGTTTGCAGCCTTAGCTGCAATTGGCTATAAAATAATTGATGATGCACTTATCACAGCAAAAAAAGAACTTAACAGCAAAAATTTTCTTGAAATTACCTACGAAGACATTTGCAAAAATCCACTAAAAGAATTTAATAAAGCCATAGAATTTGCCCAAATTTCAAAATCTAAACCCTTTGAAAAATACATTATGAAGCAAAAAATAAAAAACAAAAACTATAAATGGAAAGAAGAACTAAATACCAACCAAAAAGAAATATTAAATAAACTTTTAAAAGATAGGATATAAATTGTTATACAAAATACTTTTAAGTAAATTTGCATCACTAAACCTGAATACAAAACTATGGCCATATTAATACACCCTAAAAAACAAGAAACCGCAATACTTGTGGGCGTAACCACCCAAAAACAAACCGAAAAACAAACCGAAGAATACCTTGACGAACTCGCCTTTTTAGCAGAAACAGCAGGTGCAAAAACAGTAAAAATATACACCCAAAAACTAGAAACTCCACATGTAAAAACATTTGTAGGCACAGGGAAATTTATCGAAATTTGCCAGTATGCCGAAATGCACGAAGTGGATACTATCATTTTTGATGAAGAACTCTCCCCTTCCCAACTGCGTAATATAGAAAAAGCAGCAAAATGTAAAATACTGGATAGAACCACTTTAATCTTAGATATTTTTGCCGCAAGAGCACAAACAGCAGCCGCCAGCACACAAGTAGAACTCGCTCAATATCAATACCTACTGCCTCGCCTTACAGGCTTATGGACACATCTGGAACGCCAACGTGGAGGTATCGGCATGCGGGGGCCTGGGGAAAAGGAAATTGAAACCGATAGGCGTATTATCCGAGATAAAATTTCGCTACTAAAAAAGCAACTTAAAAAAATAGACAGGCAAAAAGCTGTGCAACGCCAAAACCGAAAAGCACTAGTTCGTGCATCGCTAGTGGGCTACACCAATGCAGGAAAATCAACCCTGATGAACCTACTCAGCAAATCCGATATTTTCGCAGAAAATAAACTTTTTGCTACCCTAGACACTACCGTTCGGAAGGTAGTTATTGAGAATTTACCTTTTCTAATGTCCGATACAGTAGGATTTATTCGCAAGCTGCCTCACCACCTAGTGGAATCCTTCAAATCCACACTAGACGAGGTTCGGGAGGCAGATATTCTTATCCACGTAGTGGATATTTCTCACTATAACTTTGAAGAGCAGCTAGAAACAGTACAAAAAACCTTGGCAGAAATAGGTGCAGGAGAAAAAAAACAAATCCTTGTTTTTAATAAAATTGATGCCTTTTCCTATACAAAAAAAGAGGACGATGATTTAACCCCCTCTACACGAGAAAATGTAAGCCTAGAGGAATTTCAGAAAACATGGTTTGCCAAAGAAAATACACTTTGTGTTTTTATTTCTGCAAAAAAGAAACAAAATATTGAACGGTTAAAATCAATTCTATACAAGGAAATCAGAGCCATACATCAAGAGCGTTATCCGTACAATAGCTTTTTGTACTAAAAAAAGATACAATTTATGCTCTACAACGTGTTTATAAAAAAATATACATAAAATTATTTTCATACATTTGCAAAAAAGTAGTAATTTCCTTAATTTTAATATGAAAAACAATGAAATTTAGAACAGAACACGACACAATGGGCGACGTAAAAGTACCCGCAGAAAAATATTGGGGAGCTCAAACAGAACGTTCTCGCAATAATTTTAAAATTGGAGCAGAAGCCTCTATGCCCGAAGAAATTATAACCGCATTTGGCTACCTGAAAAAAGCAGCAGCATTTACAAATTGCGAATTGGGCGTATTGCCCGAAGAAAAGAAAAACCTAATTGCTCAGGTTTGCGAAGAAATTATTCAAGGGCAACACAAAGGCGAATTTCCCCTTGTTATTTGGCAGACCGGCTCTGGTACACAGTCCAATATGAATGTTAATGAGGTAGTATCGAACCGAGCACACGTGCTTGCCGGAGGCAAATTGGGCGAAGGCACAAGCCCAATCCACCCCAACGACGATGTAAACAAATCGCAGTCCTCCAACGATACCTTCCCAACGGCAATGCACATTGCAGCCTACAAAATGCTTATTGAAACAACACTTCCGGGCATCAAAAAACTAAGAAATACACTGGCCGCCAAAGCCGAAGAATTTAAAGGCATAGTAAAAATAGGACGCACCCACTGGATGGACGCTACCCCACTGACTTTGGGGCAAGAGTTCTCGGGTTACGTTTCGCAACTCGACCACGCATTAATAAGTATTGAAAATACTTTTGCACACCTCTCGGAGCTCGCCCTTGGCGGGACAGCGGTTGGCACAGGCATCAATACCCCTAAAGGCTATGCCGAATTGGTGGCAAAAAACATTGCCGAGCTCACAGGCTTACCATTTATCACAGGGAAAAATAAATTTGAAGGGCTTGCTGCACACGATGCCATCGTAGAGGCATCAGGAGCATTACGCCAAACGGCAGTTAGCCTTATGAAAATTGCGAACGATATTAGAGTAATGGCATCAGGCCCACGAAGTGGCATTGGCGAGATTATAATTCCTGCCAACGAGCCGGGCTCTTCCATCATGCCGGGTAAAGTAAACCCGACCCAGGTAGAGGCACTTACGATGGTATGCACACAAGTAATTGGCAACGATGCAGCTATCGCCGCAGGAGGAATGCAAGGGCATTTTGAGCTCAATGTTTTTAAGCCCGTTATGATTTACAACTTCCTACAAGCCGCAAGGCTTTTGGGCGATGCCTGCGTTTCTTTTACCGATAATTTGGCGATGGGCATTGAACCTAATGCAGCGGTAATTAAAAATAATTTGGATAATTCGCTAATGCTCGTAACGGCTTTGAATACAAAAATAGGCTACGAAAAAGCAGCAAAAATTGCAAAAAAAGCTCACAAAGAAGGTTCTACGCTAAAAAAAGCAGCGGTAGAATTAGGCTTCCTTACCAAAGAGGAATTTGACCTGTGGGTACGCCCAGAAGACATGATTGGAGCTTTGTCGTAAAAATAAAACCATTATCACTTTTAAAAATCCCCTAGGACTGAGCATTTTTAAAACCTATCCTTACGGGATTTTTTACATTTCATCAGCCCCGCATTCCATACGGGGCTGATACTATTTATAACTATTTTATAAAATAAAGCCTTGCGAGCTAACTACACATACAAAATTTACTGTATATTTGCAACACACTAAAAATACCTCACAAATATACAATGAAAACTAAATTAGCCTTTTGGGGATTTCTAACGAGCATAATTTTCGCCTACTCCTGTGCCCAAGTAGGCACACTTACTGGTGGCGATAAGGATACCAAACCGCCTGTAATGGTAGGCAGCAAACCTTTTAATAAATCTGTAAAGTTTAAAGGAAAAAAAATAATTATTGCTTTTGATGAGTATTTTGAACTCAATAATATACAAGAAGAATTTGTAAGTTCGCCACCACTTGCCAAAATGCCCGAATTTATTATTCGGGGCAGAAAACTAATCATAAAATTAAAATCTCCCCTTAAAGATTCCACTACATACAGCTTTTTATTCGGAAATGCGGTACAAGATTATCACGAACGCAACCCTGCCCAAAATTTTCGCTTTGTTTTTTCCACAGGAAAAAGTATTGATACCATGGCTGTATCTGGGCGAGTAGCCGATGCACAAACCTTAATGCCTAGTACACAAACTTTTGTTATGGCATACAACACTTTTGAAGATTCAGTGCCTTTTAAAAGCCGCCCAACTTATATTTGCAAAACCGACTCGGCGGGGCATTTTAAGCTCGACTATATTAAAGCCGGAAAATATAAATTATTTGCTCTTCAAGATGCCAATACCGACCTCATTTTTAATATGCCAGAAGAGAAAATTGCTTACCTGGACAGCTTAATTGTCCCCAAAGCAAGTAGCAAAATTACCATAGATACCTTAAAGGCTGGCACCGAACTCCGCCACCCTGAAACCAACCAAGTTATTGATACTTTATCCAACGACTCTATAATAATTTCCAACCGAGTACGTTATACTCCTGATAACATAAAACTTTTTTCCTACCAAGAAGACCGCCTGCCCCAGTATATTACCGAATTTAAACGGGTGGAGAGAGTAAAGTGTTCCTTTATTTTTAATAAACCACAACAAAAGGTACAATGGCAATGTTTAAGCCCAAAGGTAAATAAAACTGACTTTTTAGAAGATATTTCAATAAATAAAGACACCGTTTTACTTTGGGTTCTAAACGATAATGTCCGTAAAATGGATAGCCTACTTTTTAAATTTTCGTACATAAATAAAGACTCCCTGGGTAATAATACTACCGATACAGATAGCCTTTTGCTTATCTATTCCAAACCAACAGCTAAAAACGGAGAAGAAATTATTACTAAAACAGACAGCTTACCAAGCACTTATGCAGAAATAAAAATAGGCCAACCGACCTTAGGTATTGGGAAGAATTTTTGGGTGCAGAGCAAATACCCAATCCTAAAACTTGATACCTCTAAAATTAAAATGTATAGAACAATTGACACGCTGGTAGCAGATAGAAAATCGCAAGCCCTACTTATGGCACAACGCACCGATGCGGATAAATTATTTTTCGTATTTAAACGCCCGCTAGTAAACGAATTTCGCTTGCAGCCAGTTAATTTTACAGCTAAAAACAATTGGTACACCACAAAATATAGCAAAAATAGAGATACTATAACCTGTAAAATAACAGCCACTAATTTACACAAAAAAGATAGCCTCCGCATTTTAGTACACTACGATAATAACTTCTATCTCAATGAAATACAACATTTCAAGGACACTACATGGCTCTCCCCCATTGCACTAGAATTGAGCCAAGTAATTCGTAATAGCCCAGACACTCTATACCTTAAATTTAACAAACCCATAGGCAACTCATATAAAATTGGAGTCGAAGGCGAACCTTATAACAGTACTAATTTTAAGGTACTATCCTCGCCAGAAAACCCAACTGCAAAAGTACTAATTACCAATAGAAATTTACGCAACAAAAACCAACTCAAACTCACCTTTAATATTTTTGATAAAACCGACTCGCTAGGCAATACCACTTACTTTAAGGATACCGTAAAGGCCAATTTTATACCCATTGACACCAAGCTAATAAAGTACCAACGCTACAAAAAAGACAAACTATTTCTTGTCTTTAATCAGGCACACAATAAAAAAATACAACTCAAACCAAACAACTTCAAAGCCCTTGGTAGCTGGTTTGAGCAAACAAGAAATACCACCAACGATACTTTTCAAATTAAAATTACCAATACTGATATTGCAAAACTAGACACTCTAAAATTTACACTAGCATACACTTTTTTTAATAAAACAAAAAAAGATACTACCATAACAATCCCATTAATTTTGCCCCTAAAAAAAATAAAAAAACAACGCAAGAAAAATCGGAAGCAGAAAAAAGAAAATCTATTTAATGTCGAAGTAAACGTTCCTATACCATTTAGTTTTTATCAAGATACTATAAAAATGCAAAAATTCTTTGCGAAAACAAGCTGGCAACCAGAAGCAAAATTTAAACTAGAGCTTGATAGTATGGCCTTTATAAACATATTTGGAAATTACAATAAAGAAAAAAGTACAAAAATAACTGTACGAAAAGAAGATTATTATGGGCATCTAAATGTAAATATTACTAACCTTAGCACTGTTGCAACGCCCCTATTTTACAACTCCACAGCAGATAGTACTACTACTACAAGCAATGAAAAACTACCTGATGGGCAAGTTATTGTACAACTTGTAAATAAAAAAGAACAAGTCGTAAAAGAACTTAAAATTACAGAAAATAAAAACATTAGCTTCTCGCATATCGTCCCAGCGAACTATACACTACGCTTATTTTACGATAAAAATAATAACGGAAAATACGACCAAGGCGATTACCTAAACCACAAACAACCCGAAAGAACACTCTACTACACCGACCCCATAGAAGTGAAAGCTAAATGGGAAGCCGAGCTAGAATGGTCTATCTTCTACACCGAAAGAAAAATCCCTGTAAAGAAAAAAAGAAAAAAGAAAAAACGATAGCTTAAAACTAAATCAACTACAAGAATTAACAAACAAATAAAAATGTCAAAAAAAAGGAAACAAAAAAAACGAGGCAACAAACAGCCTGCACACAATAGAAAATCAATATCAAAATACATTTTAGACGTGATGCGAAATGCACCAAACTCTGCATTCAACTATAAACAAATAGCAAAAAAACTAGAAATAAAAACACAAAAAGAACGCACTCTTATTGTTGATGTACTCTACCAACTTGCCGAAAACGACCAAATAAAAGAAATACATAGAGGCAAATTTAAAATAAACCAAGCCAACACAATCCTTACCGGTAAAATTGATATGACACGCAGCGGTGCAGCTTATTTAATAGTTAAAGGTAGCGACGAAGATGTTTTTATAGCTCAAAAAGATATGCACCACGCCCTACATGGCGATACCGTAAGCATAACAATATGGCGGAGGAAAAGAAAAAAACAATCACAAGGCGAAGTAATTGAAATCCTGAAAAAAGCAAGAACAAAATTTGGAGGCACAGTATTAATCTCAAAAAATTACGCCTTTGTAGAAACCGCAGACATGAAAATGCCTTACGATATTTTTATCCCACTTAAAAACCTAAACGGGGCAAAAAATGGACAAAAAGTATTAGCAGAAATTACCCAATGGGAAAGAAAAGCAAAAAACCCAACAGGTAAAATTACAGATATTCTTGGAAATGCTGGTGAAAATAATGCAGAAATGCACGCCATCTTAGCCGAATTTAATTTGCCATATACTTTCCCAAAAGAGTTAGATGCAGAGGCAGAAAAAATAGATGCAGGAATTACACCAGAAGAAATTGCAAAGCGTAAAGACTTTAGAGCAGTAACAACAATTACCATCGACCCAAAAGATGCCAAAGATTTCGACGATGCACTCTCTTACAGAAAACTAGAAAACGGCAACACAGAAATAGGCGTACACATTGCAGACGTTACCCACTACGTGCAACCACACACAGCAATTGAAGCCGAAGCACAAGAACGTGCAACCTCTGTTTACCTTGTAGATAGAACAATACCGATGTTGCCAGAACGCCTTTCCAACGGCATTTGCTCCCTTCGCCCCAACGAAGAAAAATTATGCTATTCCGCTGTCTTTGAGCTAGATAGCAATGCAAAAATAAAAAAACAATGGATAGGTCGCACCGTAATTAACTCCAACAGGCGATTTACCTACGAAGAAGCACAAGAAATTATCGAAACCGGAGAAGGCGACTTTGCCCAAGAAGTTTTAGCCATGGATAAGCTCGCAAAACTGCTCCGAAAAGACCGCTTTAAAGGCGGCTCAATTTCTTTTGACCGTGTGGAGGTTCGGTTCAATATTGATGAAAAAGGCGTACCCACTTCAGTTTATTTTAAAGAATCAAAAGATGCCAATAAACTCATTGAAGAGTTTATGCTACTTGCCAACCGCAGAACAGCCGCATTAATTGGCGACACAGGAAAGACTCCTAAAACCTTTGTTTACCGTGTGCACGATGAACCAGATATTGAAAAATTACACACCTTTAACAACTTCATAAAACGCTACGGCTACAAAATGGAACTCGGTAGCACAGGGCAAATTACAAAATCGCTCAACAACTTACTGGGCAATGTAAAAGGCAAAGCCGAGCAAAATGCAGTAGAGCAACTCGCCATTCGCTCCATGGCAAAAGCCGAATATACGACCGAAAATATTGGACATTACGGGCTAGGATTTAAGTTTTACTCCCACTTCACCTCACCAATTCGTCGCTACCCAGACATGATGGTACACCGCCTACTTACTCGCTATTTAGAGAAAGGAAATTCCGAATCCAAAGAAAAAATAGAAGACCTATGCAAGCACTCCTCCGATATGGAAAACCGTGCAGCAAAAGCAGAACGCGCTTCGATAAAGTACAAACAAGTTGAATTTATGAGTGAGCGTTTAGGCTATATTTTCGATGCCGTAATTACTGGCGTTGCCGAGCACGGCATATATGCCGAAATTGAAGAAAATAAAATTGAAGGTATGATTTCCATGCGGGACATGGACGATGACTACTACGTTTTTCATGAAAAGAATTACTGCATTACTGGAGAAAGGTCTAAAAAAAGTTACACACTTGGCGATAAAATTAAAATTCAAATTATCCGTGCCGATATTCAAAAACGAAGGCTCGACTTTATGCTTGCCGAAGAGGCACTCTAAAAAAACAAAAAATGACCATAAACCAAGCACAAGAAGAAGTCGATAAATGGATAAAAAAATACGGCGTTCGTTACTTTAATGAACTAACTAACATGGCAATACTCACCGAAGAGGTAGGAGAACTTGCCCGTATTTTTTCTCGAAAATTTGGCGAGCAATCCTACAAAGCCTCTGATAAAAATATGAATTTAGAAGACGAAATGGCAGACGTACTTTTTGTGCTTATCTGCATGGCAAACCAAACAGGGGTAGATTTAGCCACTGCTCTTGAAAATAATTTACAAAAAAAAACAGCACGAGATAAAAACCGTCATGCTGCTAATCATAAACTGAAAGCTCCTAAAAAATAACGCCTTTAAAGTGGGTCATTTTCTCGCCAGCGGGTTTCGCTATTTTCAAAGGCTTCATTTTTCCAAATAGGCACATGTTCCTTTATCAAATCTACGGTTTCCGAGCAGGCTTGGCGAGGCTCTTTTCGGTGTCCGCCAGAAATCATAACAAAGAGAGAGTTCTCTCCTGCTTTAACTAAACCTGTACTGTGCAACATGGTAACTTGCTGAACATCAGGAAATTTATTCATAATTTTAATTTTAATTTCCTCAAAAGCAATGTTTGCCATTTCGGCGTAAGCCGAATAAGTAATTGAGGCGACAGTATTTTTATCTGCCTTATCATCTCTTACTTGCCCCAAGAAAATGGCATGCCCTCCCCTACTTTTAAATTGGGCTTGCTCGTTAATATATTTTGCTACGGTATCCCCTTTTACTGGACCTTCTATTAAATAATTTTCCATTAAGCTGTTTTTTTATTTATTATTTTTTTTCGTTAGCACAAAATCAGCCCCCTGCAAAGGGCGGTAATATGGCCACTTCGTCGCCATCGGATAGCTCTTTTGAACCATCTACAACTTTTGTGTTTACGGCAATTTTATATTTAAACTTTTGCGTTTCGGGGTAACTCTCTTTTAAATAAGTTTCAATATCGGTTACTGTTTTCATGCCTGTAAGCTCGTGGCAACTTTTACCTGTAAGGTCGCCGAACACGCCAAATGTTAATAATTTTATCTTCATTGTCTATGTATTAAGTTGTTTAAAGTCGGTTGGGGTATTTATATTTGAAAGCATTTTTGCATCAAATTTTTTAGTAATATCTACTTTGCAGATATTAGTTTGATTAAGTATATCTAAAATTTTATAATTTTGGATTAAAATATTTTTTTCTAAAATGGGCAAAATACTTTTTTTTAGCACACTTGCCAAAGGGTGAAATTTACTATTCTCAGTAGCAATAACGGCATCAAAATCAGCTAAATTGGCTAAGAGGAATTGATAAAAAGCAGTATTCAACAAAGGTGTATCGCAAGTTATTACGAGGCAAATTTCATTTTTGGCTTCCGCCAAAGTGGCTTGCAAACCTGCCAGAGGGCCAATATTTTTATAATTATCGCCCACTATTTTTGTGCCTTTTGCTAAGCCCAATGCTTGCTGATTAGAGCTTACAATTAGCTCGTTGCATAGTGGGGCTAAAATGGCGTAGGCATTGGCAGTAAGCGATTTATCCTTATAAAGCATTTTTGCTTTATCTGCTCCCTCCATGCGACTACTTTTTCCGCCAGCTAAAATAATGCCTGTACATTTACCTTTCACATAGCGAAAGTAAGAATATTATTAAAAATACAAACAAAAAAAATCCCGAAAGTTATATTTCAGGATTTTTTATTAAAATTGGCGGTTATATTATTGTACTGTAATCATTCCGGTAGTTACTTTTTCGCCTTGCGAAACTTTTACTACATACACTCCTGCTTTTGCTTTGGACAAATTGATTTGAATTTCGCCTTGCTTATCAGTCATGTTTAAGACTTCTTTACCTGTAATATCTGTTAC
>CAMZKQ010000066.1 GCA_947311265.1 uncultured Chlorobiota bacterium
AAATAAATATTAAAAATAGCCCCACATAAATTAAGTTTTTGCTAAATTTTTCGGTAAGCATCATAAGCTAAATTTTAGGTTTAGAAGTGCAAATTAAATAAATTATTCAATATCTTTAAATAAAGCATTATGAAAATTCAATATTGCTCAGATTTACACCTTGAACTTAAAGAAAATTCTAGATATATTAAATATAATCCGCTTGTTCCGTCTGCTGAAATACTCATACTTGCAGGCGATATTACTTACTGGGGCGAAGTCTATTTTCGGCATAATTTTTTTGATTTTGTTGCAGATAATTTTGAGCTAGTGCTTATGATTGCAGGCAATCATGAATTTTATCATGGGCAAGATTTGAGTATTCAAGCAGCTCCATTTTGTAAAAAAATACGAGAAAATGTGTTTTTGGTAAATCATATTTCGGTAGAAATTGGGAAATTAGAACTTATTTTTACAACACTTTGGTCAAAAATATTAGCGGACTATAAGTTGCAAATCCAAAAAGGTATTACTGATTTCTACCGTATAAAGTTTAGTGGTAAGGTTATTGATACAGAAGTATTTAACGAGTTTCATAAAGCGGCTACGCTTTTTTTGAGGCAGCATAAAAAAAAGGAGTCTAGCCAAAAAAGTATTATTGTTTCGCATCATTTGCCCTCAATACAATGTGTGCCAGACCAATTTATTGACAGTAGCCTAAACAGTGCTTTTGCAAGCGATTTAGATGAGTTAATCCTCTCATTACAAGCAAATTATTGGATATATGGACACAGCCATCGTAATACGCCTGAATTTAAAATAGGAAAAACAACACTTTTAACTAATCAACTTGGCTATGTGAGCTACAGGGAGCACCAAAGTTTTAAAACTAATGCGGTTGTGAATTTAAAAGGCTTGGATTTTGAGGCCACTAAGTTAGAGGCAACTATTTCTTAATCAGCATTTTAAAAATAATAAATGAAAAATTATCATCGCTATGGAGTATGGAGCAACTTATCTTATTGCTAGATACTAGGACTACTTTTATAAGCCCAATATTTCCATTTCCAGTCTTCCCGGCAGGTAATTTAAGCTGCTCTCTTCTGAATGCTCTTAGCTCATCTTTGCTACAAGAATTAATTTTATCGCACTTTAATTTGGCTTTTTCTGCATCTTTTGGTTTAGCAGGGTTAGCAGCAATGATTTCAAAATGGTCAGAAAACTCGGTAATTATCATCATTCCTGCACCTACATTTGAACTAGGAGGGCTAGCATCTATCGAGTTTTCTGCAATATTTTGAGCCAATTCTAAAAATATTTTAAACAGCCCTGTGCGAGAGCCATATTTTAGCTCCACCACAGAGGTGATGTACTCATTGATTAACTTTAAGTTGCAAGCATCAAATACGCCTTTAAAAGAAAAGCTAACTTGCTCGTACAATTTATCAACCGTTTCGTAGTACTTAGCAAACTTTCCTGCCGAAAGACTATGGTAGCGTTTTACTGTATTTTGGTAAATTCTAGGCAATATAATTTGTTTTAATAAGGATATTAGGCTACTTTATGCTCTTGAAGTAAATACAAGATTTGTACCAAGTACGCTTACTGAGCCTACAAAGTATTAGTTTGCCCATTTTTTACAGAAGCAACTAAATAAAAAAAGAGATGCAAAAGTAAGATTATATAAAATAATACCAAAATAAAATTTATATTTGTTGCTTAAAACTCCCTATACCATATTTATAGCAAAGAAAAAAGATGATAAAATCAATGACAGGCTACGGGAAATTTGTAGCCGAACTGCCCGGAAAAAAAATAACAGTAGAAATAAAATCGCTCAATAGCAAGAGCTTTAATTTTTCAGTAAAACTGCCCGATATGTACCGCTCTATCGAGGCGGATGTTCGGAATTTGGTTTCAAAACAACTCGAACGAGGAAAAATTGAATTATTAGTTCGTGTTGAAAAAAATGCAGCACTAATTAATTCAAACATTAATAAAGAAGCTGTAAAAGGCTTCCACTCAGAGCTTTCTGAGCTTTTTGAAAGTTTGGGGTACGATAAAAATTCACCTGAAATAATAGCTTCAATATTGCGTATGCCCAGCATTTTCATCAGTGATACTAGCGAAATAGATAAAGACGAATTAAAATCTGTTTTTGATGCTATCAATAAAGCAGTAGAAAATTTAGATGCCTTTAGGTGGCAAGAAGGACAGAGTTTGCGAACAGATTTAATCCATAGTATTAACGAAATTCAGCAGCTATTACTCCAAGTTGCCCCTTTTGAAGGCGAGCGAATCGAAACTGTTAAAACGCGCTTACAAAAGCGAATTGATGATTTTTTTCAGAATGCAACTGCCACAGGGCAAGATAAAAATAGGTTTGAGCAGGAAATAATTTACTACCTCGAAAAACTAGATATTAATGAGGAGAAAGTCCGGCTAAGCAACCACTGCAATTATTTTATTGAAGTTGTTGAAGAGCCAAAATCTACGGGAAAAAAGCTTGGTTTTATTTCGCAAGAAATTGGCAGAGAGGTAAATACACTTGGCTCAAAAGCCAACCATGTGGAAATACAAAAAATTGTAGTGAAAATGAAAGATGCCCTAGAACGCATTAAAGAACAGGCATTGAATATCTTGTAAAAAAGAGGTTTTAAACTGTTCGATTTCGGGCAAGCTTGCCCATAAACGTACATTTGTAATCCATAGCGTATTTTAAATCAATACCATAATATACTAATAATTAACAATTTATAAATTTGGCACGAGCTTTGTTTAGACTAATGCGAGAATGGGTATTGACATTTCTCTCATAAAAAAAAGAAGAGTTTTCATAGTTTGAGTACAAATTAGGTTAGGTTAAGTTGGAAAGTGTCAGAAATAAAATTTCTGGCACTTTTTTCTGTTTTTTAATTTTCAATTTGTATTTTGCAAAATATTATCTATTCTCAGTTCACTAAAACTTTAGAATGAAATCAAAATTAGCTTACTTATACTTATTTTTATTCTTTTTATCTGTTTTAGGTACTGCCTGTTTTGGCTTTCAGAGGACTGCGGTAAATAAAAATACCTCCTCCCAATACAACCCCAAAAGTACTGCTTTGCACCCTAAATTTAGAGTTTTTCATGACAATAATTCAAGAAGTAAGCTGTATATTAAACTTTACACAAAGGAACTCAAGTTTACAACGCTCAATAAGGAGCGAGTGAATAAATCGGTAGTAAAGCTCCACTATACGCTCAAACCTTCGTACAGAACTATTGACATTTTGGATAGTGCAACTGTATTTTTAAATATCCGCAAACAGAAAAATCAAACCAATATTGTAACCTTCCTAGAAATACCTCGCCCATTGGCAGAAAATTATTTGATAGAGGTGAAGTTATACGACGTTTTTGGAAATAAATCTAGCGTAACTTTTGTTAATGTTGATAATGCAGATAATAATAATCGTCAAAATTATCTAATAAAGCGTTTCTCGGACGATAAGCCATTTTTTTCGGGCTGGGTAAACGCAGGAGAAAAAATCAAATTTGAAAATAACCAAGCCGATAAAAATTTACGAGTACAGTATTATAAACCCGACCCAAAAATGCCTAGCCCCCCATTTTCGGAAAATCCAAATAATTACACTTTACCAAAGGCTGATACTACTTGGCTTCTCCCGAACACTACAACCAGTGCTTTTACGCCTGACTCCTTAGGCATTTACAATATCTCTGGAAGTTCAAATAAAGAAAAGGGGCTTTTCTTATCCTGCTATGACGAGTATTACCCCGAGTTTAAAACATCGAAACAATTAGCCGAAGGCTTACGCTATTTAGTTTCTGATGAAGACTACTTAAAAATTAAAAGGGCTAAAAATATAAAACTAGCAGTAGATAATTTCTGGCTAAAAGCTGGGGGAAGCACTGCAAAAGCAAAAGAGCTAATAAAAATTTGGTATAACCGAGCCAATTATTCCAACTACTATTTTAGCTCTCGTACCGAGGGTTGGAAATCGGATAGAGGAATGATTTATATGATGTTTGGCCCACCACAAACTGTAAATACAACTGATGGTGCCGAACGTTGGACATATACCAATAACCAAAATATCGCCCCTATTTATTTTCTATTTCTAAAAAATGAAAAGTCCGGATTTGCCAACGACTATACCCTAAAACACGAGCTAATGTACCGTACTTATTGGTTTGAAGCAGTGGACAGTTGGCGTGCAGGAAAAGTATATTATTATAAACAATAAACTATTTAAGTATGAGCCGGGTCTAAAAGTCGCCCTGCGAATAGTTTTATAAAAACACTCAAAATTAGCACCTGAAAACCAATCAGTTATATCACTCTCAGGGCGACTAATTACGTTTTTTTAGTTTTTAGACCGGACTCAAGTATCTTATTAACTTTTTCTCAAATTTTCAAACCTCATAAAATGAGCCCTCGTAACGAATTTAGAAGACAAAATGAATTTAGCCAATTTTCGCAGAAACGAAAAACAATTTCAACATTACTAAAACTCCGCCTGCTTCTTGATGGTGTAACTGGGCTTATTGGTTTAATCTTTTTTGTTATTGGCTTTTTTATGTCCACCCTTTTCATCTCCGTTTTTGCAAGCCAAACGCCTAGTGAATTTCCTGCATTTATTTTATTTATCCTCATTTTTCCAATTGCTGGGCTTATTCTTCTGTATTTTTCGGCAAAGAAGGGGGTAATAAAAATAAAAGTTGTAGAGCATGGGCAAGTAACCTATGGCACTTTTTCGCATAGCGAATCCACAAACATCACCATTAATAAGCAGCCAGTATATAATGTTTTTTTTAACTTTTCTGTAAACGGAAACAATTATACTGCTGTAAATCAGACATATCAGATAAAGTTAATCAATACCCAAGCCAGCGAACCACTAATATATATACCCGAAAACCCCAACCAAGCAGTAATGTTGCACGGTTTACCAACTCAAATTCAAAAAATGTTTTCTGCAGAATTAAAAAGCCATAGTAAGAAACTATAGCTCTTTTTAGAACAATAATAATTTTAGATTAAAGCGAACTAATAATTAGTGCTGCATAGATAATTACAAGAACAAGTATTATAAGTGCTGAAACTCCTACGCCTATCATAGAAAGGGTTTTTCCTGTTGTCATTTGTTTTACCGACTCCTTAGTATATAGTTCTGGTTCTTTTTCATAATCCTCTTTGCCATTTTTTGCCAAAACAAGCCCTACAATTCCAGCCACAAGCCCTATTCCGTAGCAAAGGCTCAATGCTATAGACACTATGCCTATAATAAAAATGGCTTGTGCATTGGGCACTTCTTTTTGCCCTTGCCCCAAATTACCTCTATTTATACTACCACTAGGCGTTTGGCTAAATGAATTTTTATTTTGCTCGTCTTCTAAATCGTTAAATCTATCTTCCATTTTATTTATATTTTAATTTTATTACTCTAAACCCCTTTGTAAATATTCCAAATCCCATTAACAACAGTAAAAATAAATATTGCAATAATAACCAGTGGGTGAACTTTAGTGGTTAGTAGTTCAATCATTTTTCTCTCCCCTTTTATTAAATCTTTAATCATAACAACAATTGCTATAAGGCTTAAAACCAGAAGTATATAGGCCAGCGGATTATAAAGTAGTGCCGAATAAAATTCTCCGTACCGGAGAAAAATCATTGCTCTACCTGTACCACAAGCTGGGCAGGGGTAGCCTGTTGCATGATGTATCATGCAGTAACTTACATGATTTTCCACAGTCGGAAAATCTGCTGTAATCACCAAGTAAAAGGCAATAATGAAGCCTGTAAAAAAGATAAAATATTTATGCTTATGTGTTAAAATCACTCCTTTTTTTATAAAAAAAGTCCAAAAAGAAGCACGTTCAGTTTGGACTTTTTAAGTTCTCTATTTTAGTTCTAGCTTTCTAATACTCTACCATCAGCCATGTTCATTTTTCCTGTAATAATATTAATCATATCAATAATAGTCCAAACTCCGCATCCGCCAAAAGTTAGAAGCATAAGCCACCAGTTATCGTAGCCCATCATCAGTCTGTGGATTCCAAATCCACCTGCAAACCAAGCTACTATAATCATTGTTGTTTTTTGTTGTAATTTTTTCTCTTCCATAATAGTAATATAAAATAGGTTAAAAATATGTAATTTGTTGCAATGTAAGGATTATTTTAGTATTCACAAAATATTACTTTCCTTTTTAGGATTTTAATTTACTGTGGGCAAAATTAAGCCATCAACTTTAAGAGTTCCTCCCTATCCTGAGCAGTTAATTGGTAATGAAATCCACTCACTTCATTTTTATTCATTAGATTTAATATTTCTT
>CAMZKQ010000067.1 GCA_947311265.1 uncultured Chlorobiota bacterium
ACATTTGCTTGGATTTTATTGGCTTTTTATGGTGCAAAAATTGAAGATTGTGCTAAATTTGAACTTTTTATTTTCAATTGAACATTGTGCGAAAAAGCCAACAAAACCAAGCAGTTTCCGTTATTTTTGTGGAGAACTAGACCTGAAAAAACAGGTCTAGTTGGGCTTATTGCTGTACAAAAAAAAGAGGCTAGCAGATGTATAGATAATAATTCCTTAAAATCGGTTAAAATAAGACAGAGAAAGCAAAGTGGTATTACTGAATTGGTATTAGAGCTAAAAGAAGAGGAAGAAGCTAAACTTGTGTTATTAACAAAGAAAAATAGGCATAAAATACTCCATTTTATTATTAATGATAAGGTTTATTATTCGCCAAAAGTGCAGGAAACCATTACTGGTGGCTCGGTTGCCTTGAGTTTCCCTTACAATACAGGTAAAAATGAAATTCGCCTTATAGAAACGTTGCTTAAATTTCCAGAGCTTTCTACTGAACTTATATTTACAGAAATAAAGTGAAATTTGATAAAAACTAAAATAGCTTCAAAGCCAGTTGCAAAAAAAATCCATTTCAAAACGAAATGGATTTTTTACCTTGTACTTGTGTAGTTGCACCACGTTGTTAATTTTCGCTTACAATGCTGGTATTCTTAAAACTTGCCCTACAAATATATTGTCAGCATTTTTGAGCATTGGTTTGTTGGCTTCAAAAATAACGGTGTATTTCATTGCATTTTCGTAGTATTGCTTTGCAATTTTCCCTAGAGTATCACCAGCTACAACTGTGTGCATCTGCGTTTTGCTAGTACCCCCTGCTTTTACAATCATTTTATCATCAACAGTAGCTACACCAAAAGTGTTGCCTGCCATAATAATAATTTTCTCTCTCGTTTCGTCATCTTTTGCAGTACCAGAAATGGTAACTGTATCGCCGTCCGAAACGATGTCTAGCTCTTCTACTTCAAAGCCTACTTTTCCGATAAGGTCTTTTAATTGTTCTGCTTTTACTGCTTCGCCTTCTAATTTATTTCCAGCACCTGGTTCGAATGAAAATTCTGCCATAATTTTTAGTTTTTTTTATTGATTAATAATATTTACAAAAATACTTTAATTTGTGGATATTTCAAAAAAAACTTATTTCTGAATAACTAGTTTTTTAGTAAACGTACTTGTGTTTCCTATGCCTTTTACAAAGTAAATACCATTAGGAAGTTTAGAAGTTCCTATTTCGATACTTGTTTTTTCGATATTATTTTTTACTGATACTCGTTTTCCATTACTGTTAAAAATTTCAATTTTAGTAATTTTTAATGCCTCGTTCCACGAAATTTCTAAATTGTCCGAAGCTGGGTTTGGCGAGATATTCAAATTGCGTTTTTCTTTTAAGTCATTTACTCCAGATTGCCCTCCGCTTATAATAATTTGGCAGCTGCCAACTGCCCCCCCGTTAGAGCCGTCCATTTGTAGCCAGTATGTTTTTCCGGCAGTAAGCCCAGTAACATTGGTTATTGCAGCAGCATAATCGTCGTTAAAAAAATCATCGTTGGCAGCAAGTATAGTGTAGCCACCTGTAAATAAATCGGCAAAAGTATCGGCATCGTAAAGGGCAATTTGGTTATCGAAACCATGGGTTTCTACTGCAATAATGCCAGAATTAGGGGCTATGATTTTAAACCAAACCGAGCCTTGTAAACCGCCTTCTCCACACCAAGAGTTTTGCGTACCACAGTCTGTAAGTGCAGGGGTTGGCTCGTTGTTTTCTACCGTCGCACATTCTTTGGAGAAGTAGCCGTTATCGCCTTGCGTTAGCAAAATTGCCGTTTCGGCATTATCATTGGCTTGTTGGTTTACTACTACTTCAATAGTTTGTGTGCCTGTACAAGTGCCAGTTTGTGCCGTAAGTGTATAGGTTTGTGTAGCACTTGGCGATGCAAAAACGAGGTTGCCCGTATCGGTATTTAAACTAGCCGCTGGCGACCAACTGTAGGTTGTTCCGCCTGTGGCGGAAAGTTCGACTTGACCATTTATACACATCTCTGCGGAAGCAGGGCTTATTTGAGGGGTTAATTCTGCTGTTGCAGAAATTTCCATTAAAAATGTATGTGTACCGCTTGCAGCAGTAACCTCAAGCTGTACTACTTTTTGCCCAGAACTATTGTAAGTAACATTATGAGGTCCCTCTCCTTGGGCGGTGGCTGGGTTTGCTCCTACTCCAAAATTCCAACTGTAGTTGGATATAATTCCATAGGAATTATTTGTAAAAACAACAGGTGTACCGTCGGTGCAGGCTTGCTTTGTATTAGTTGTAAAGTGGGCAAGTGGTAGCGAATTTTCATCGACATAAAGGGACGCTTGCCAAACACCACGCCCATAAGTTGAGGCGGTTAGTTTTCGTGTGGTATAGTTAATTTCAAGTTCGGATACAATTACGTTTGGTAAGCCAGCACTATATAACTGCCAGTTTGCCATGGCATCGTCTTTTACGTAAACGCCCAAATCGGTTGCCATATAGAGCAAGTTGTTGGATTGCTTTTGATGTATGATGCAGTTAGTAGGAATGTTAGGTAAACCGCCTGAAATATTTGTCCAGCTATTGCCTCCATCTTCCGAGTAGTAGGCTTTTTCATTGGCATTAAATCCTGAAAGGGAGACCCATAGTTTTTGAGGGTCGGAGTCGGAGCAGGCAATTGTAGTTATGTATGAATTTACGTTGGGGGTAATCGTTGCCCAACTGCTGCCGTTGTCTGTTGATGTCCATAGCTCGTAGCCATCGGAGGCAAAAATATAGTTTGTATTTACTGGTGAAATAGCTAAGGCTTGGTAGGTAGATGCTCCTACAATTCCTGATGAAATGCTAGACCAAGTATCACCACCATTTGTAGTTTTATAGATTGCATCTTTGCCTACTAGTAGGGTGTTATGGTCGGTGGGGTGCATGATATAGGGGGTAACCCAATCCCCACTTCCGGGGACTTGTATGTTTGAGAACGAATGCCCCCCGTCTGTTGATTTGCTGATGCTGCCATAATATATTGAGCCGTATAGTATGTTTTCGTTTTCGTAGTCGATAATGCACTCCATGCCATCGCCGCCCATTACTGCGTTCCATACTGTGTTGTTTTTCAGGAAAGTGCCATTGTCTTGGTTGCCACAAAGAAAGCGGTCGGGGTCGGTGGGTGAGGTGGAGAGGCGATAGGGTTGTAGTATGTGTAGCCCGTTGCTAAGGTCTGTCCAGTTGTTTCCTGCATCTGCGGTTTTGTAAATGCCGCCATCGTTGCCAGCAAACATTTCCCCGGAAGGGGAAAATGCAAAGTAATGCTGGTCGGCATGTACGTATTGTGCGGTTTGGCTACCTGTCCAGTGCCCTTTTTGTTGCCAAGATGCTCCGCCGTTGGTGCTACCCCAAATATTTACACCGCCAATGAGTATAATGTTTTCATCAATAGGCGAAACGGCTAAGGCTAAATCGTAGGAGGCTTGCCCGCCGTTGCCGGAGCCGTTGGTGCTCCAGTCTAGCATGTTGGGGTAGTTGTCTGCGAGTTCTGTCCAGCTGCCGCCGATATTGGTTGATTTGTAAACACCGTAGAGTCCATTATTATTTGCTCCGCAAAGTACGAAGATGTCGTTTGGGGCATCGGGAGTTACTGCAATTTCTATTCTTCTGGCACTTGTAAAGTCATTTCCTGTAATGTCGGTGAAGGTGTTGCCTGCGTCTTCGGATTTATGCAAAACTGCTGCCCCCCATTCGTATTCGCTTACATAAAGTACATTTGGGTTTAGTGGGTGAAATTCGATGTCTTTTATATCCCCCGAAAGGATTTGGTTTACTGTTTGAAATCCGTCTGTGGTTTTGTATAATCCTGTTGATGAGGCATAGTAGCCTGTTTCTGGGCTGTTGGGGTTCAGCAGGATTTTATTGCCTGTTAATGCACTTGATGGCAGGTCGGTAACGGCAGTTGCTGCCCACGAGTCGCCTCCGTTTATGGATTTTAAAACACCTGCGGAATAGGTGTCTCTGCTGTCTCTATCGCCTGTGGCTATGTATATGATGTTGGGGAAATTGGGGTTTACGGCAATGCCCGATACGCCTAATGAGGCTAAATCGTCGGTGGAGGTTTGCCATGTTTGCCCTGCATCTGTGCTTTTCCAGAAGCCGCCTGCGGGTGCACCTATATATATGGTATTGGGGTCGGTGGGGTGGAAGGCTACGCAGTTTACTCGCCCTGAGCCTCGGCGTTGTCCTGTGTTTATGTTTAGTGGTGTGTTTTCTGCTCCAATATATTCCCAGTCGGCAGTGCTTCTAAGGTTTTTATTGTGTTGTTGTTTTTGCCTTTTTTTTATTTCAGCCCAAAGTTGTAGGGTGTTAAATTCGCCCGAAGGGTAAACTCTTTGTTTTAAAAACCATTCTTTTCGTTTAAATTGTTTCCAACCTGTGCCTTTTGTTGGGGTTTTTCCTTCCCAGTAGCTGTTGAATGCTTTTTGTAGGTCGTAAAAATTGTAGTTGTTTCGTTTTTCTTTTGGGATATTTTCTAGCCAAGGCTGTGCAAATAAAATCCCTGATAGGGAAATAAAAAGGACAAAGAGGAATATTTTTTTCATTGGATTTTGTATTTATATTGGGATTCTGTTTTACAAAGGATACGGTGTTACTAAAAAGGTTGCTCAAATAAAATTTAGTTTTTATTATTATAAGAGAGTTAGTGGTCTTTTTTTGTAGTTTTGCACAAAATACTTATTTTAAAGAAATGAAACGCCTTTTTTTCAGAAAACTTACTTTTAGAAGAGTTATTAATATAATAAAAGTGTATTTTAGTTACCTTTTATCCATCGTTTTTAAAACAACTGTACGGTTTGGCTTTCCTGTAAGCCTTTCGATAGAGCCTACTGGGGTGTGTAATTTGCGTTGCCCAGAATGCCCTAGTGGGTTGCGGCAAATATCCCGCAAGGAAAAGTATATTAAATTGGATTTGTATAAAAAGGTCATTGATGAGGCTGCCCCTTATTTAGCATCATTAATTTTATACTTCCAAGGCGAGCCGTATTTGCACCCTGAGTTTACTGATTTGGTAAAGTATGCTTCGCTAGAAAAGAAAGTTTATACGATTACTTCTACCAATGCCCATTTTCTTACAGAGGAGAGGGCTAAATCTACTGTACTTTCGGGCTTGGATAAATTAATAATATCCATAGATGGCACTACGCAAGCCACTTACGAGCAGTACCGAAAAAGTGGTAATTTGGAAAAAGTAAAAGAGGGCTTAAAAAACATTGTGGAACAGAAGGCTAAATTAAAATCGGAAACCCCAGAGGTGGCGGTTCAGTTTTTGGTGGTAAAGCCTAATGAGCATCAAATTGAGGCAATTAAACAATTGGCAAAAGAATATGGGGCAGATGCTGTTATTTTAAAATCTGCTCAACTCTACGATTATAAAAATGGGCACCCGTTAATGACTTCTTTTGATAAATATTCGAGGTACAAAAAAAATCCTGATGGCACTTATAAAATTAAAAATAAATTGAAGAGCCGTTGCTCACGCTTGTGGAACTCCTCGGTAATAACTACTGATGGCGAACTGCTGCCTTGCTGTTTCGATAAAGATGCAAAATATACTGTTGGTAATATTTTAGAAGAAAATCTTAGCCAATTAAATAACAATGCACAGGCAAAAGCGTTTAGGAAAAAGCTACTTTCGGGGCGTAAAAATATTGATATTTGTAAAAACTGTACCGAGGGCTTGCGGCTTTAATCTGTTTAGCTGTATTTGCCTGTAATTTCTGTTGTACAGCAGTTTTATTTGTTGATTAAAAAAAATAGCTTATCTTGTTGTTTGAAAAATAAGCTAATCTTAACCAACAATATACTGAAAACCAGAGAAGTATAAATTAAATATATTTGATTTGCATAGTAATATTTCAAAAATGCCTTCAAAGCGACACGAAAAGATTAGAAAAGTATTAGTTTCAGCAGCCGGGAAACTAAAAACTGACGGGGAGTTACCTAAATTGCAAAAGATGCGCCCTGCATTAGAAATAGGTACACTTTTCTCCTTACTACCTTGGGGGGTTAGGTTCAAGAAAATAAAACTTAAAAATGAAAAACAAGTTAGACAACTGGCAGCAGAGGCAATAATCCCACTTCACCCTGCCAATACCGACCAGTTGGTGCTTTACTTTCATGGTGGTGGTTATACATTGGGCTCGTCCAATACGCACCGGGCAATGGTTAGCAAAATTGCCAAAGAAATTAATAGAGTTTGTATTTTGGTTGAATATAGAAAGTCGCCAGAACACCAGTTCCCAGCGGCTTTAGAAGATGCTATTTTTAGCTATAAGGCCATGCTCGAAAGGGGGAAAAAGCCCAAAAACATTATCTTAGCTGGCGATTCTGCAGGTGGAGGCATGATATTATCTGCCATTGCAGAGATGAAGGACTTGGAGCTTCCTTTGCCAGGAGCAGCAGTTTGCCTATCGCCATGGGGCGACCTTACAAATAGTACAGAATCTATCCATAAAAATGAGGATTTTGACCCTTTGGTTGATGTGCAAAAAATGCAACTTTGGGCAAAAATGTACACCGGAGAGTATTCAGTAGATAACCCTAGAATATCGCCACTTTTTGCCGATTTTTCTGGCTTTCCGCCTCTTCTTATTCAAGTGAGTGATTCTGAAATGCTGTATGATGATGGCATTAGGCTTGCAAAAAAAGCAGAAGATGCAGGAGTAGAAGTTGAATTACAAGTTTTTGAAGGCTTAATGCACTGGTGGCATTTATTCCAAAAAACAATACCCGAAGCAAAAGAAGCCACTTTAAAAGTGGCTAATTATATAAAATCTCATTTTGGGCAGTAGGTTAAACCTGCTTTCCGAACTCAATTAAGCGGGCTACAGCAGTTGTTAAAGTCGCTTCTGATTTTGCAAAGCAAAACCGTAAGATTGTAGATTTTTGTGTGTCGTGGTAAAAGGCAGACATTGGTATTGCAGCTATCCCAAAATCAATGGTTAGTTTGTTGGCCACCTCGGTATCTTGTGCGTCAGATATTTTACTGTAATCCGCAGCCTGAAAATAAGTTCCACTTGAAGGGGTAAAATCAAGTTTTGTTTTTGCTAATTCAGTAGCAAAAAAATCGCGCTTTTTTTGGTAGAACGCGCCTAAATTTAGGTAGTTGTCTTCTTGCTCTAAAAATTCTGCAAGGGCATATTGTATTGGCGTATTGGCTGCGTAAACTGTAAATTGATGCACGCGCCTAAATTCTTTCATTAGTGCTTCTGGTGCTACGCAGTATCCTGTTTTCCAGCCAGTGGCATGGAATGTTTTGCCGAAAGATGAAACAATTAGGCTACGTTTTGCAAGCTCGGGGTACTTGGCAATGCTTTGGTGTGTTAGCTTATCAAAAATAATATGTTCGTAAACTTCATCGCTTAAAATAATTATTTTTGTGCCTGCAACAATCCGGTGCAGTTGTTTAATATCTTCTTCTGATAACACCTTCCCGGAAGGGTTATGGGGCGAATTTAAAATAATCATTTTTGTTCGGGAGGATACCAACTTATTTACATCGTCCCAGTTTATTTTATAGTTAGGGTATTGAAGGGTTATAAAAACAGGAATGCCTCCATTTAATTGTATTACAGGAACATAGCTATCATAAGCTGGTTCAAAAACGATGACTTCATCGCCATCATTTATAAAGGCTGTAATTGCAGAGTATAGGGCTTGTGTGCCACCAGCGGTAACTGTTATTTCTGTATCAGGATTGTATTTTTGCTTATAGAGTTTTTCTGTTTTTACAGATATAATTTCCCGAAGTGCCATTACACCTTGCATTGGGGCGTACTGGTTATAGCCCTTTTGCATATATTTTTGGGTGAGCGAAATTAATTCTTCCGAAATTTGAAAATCAGGAAAACCTTGTGATAAATTGACTGCCCCGTGCTTGTTGGCAAGGGCAGACATTACTGCAAATATTGATGTTTTTACATTTGGTAGTTTGGAGCGAATCATCTAAGTTTGTTTTGGGTTAAATTTAAACAAATGTAGCAATATTATTTAAGTTCTCGGCTTATAATTGGAATAAAATAAAAGAAAATTTAGTACTTGTGTTTTGAGCCAAATTTTATAATAAACTAGATTTTAAATTATCTTTTTTAAGAAAGTTACTCTTAAATTGTTACCTTTGGAGTGCTTATTGTAGTAAGTTATTTCTTATAATTAATAACTGTTAATTTGATACAGAGGATTAAAAATATACTTTTCTTTTCAAACCCTAATTTTACTCTAAATTGGAAGCTAATTATTATATCCTTATTTTTTCTTTTTCAAACCTCTGAGATTAAAGCACAAGGCAAACCCAGTAGTGCAGACAGGGCAAAACTTATCATTAAAATAACAAAAGGATATATTTGGGATAGCCATGCAATTAAAGATAATTTTACTCTTTTTATTTTGGGTAGCGATGCTCAATTAGTTGCAGAACTAAAAAAAACAATAAGCATCCATGCTGCCTTGTTTGTTGTAAATTCGGGAAATAAGCTACCACAAAACTTGCCTAATGTTATCTTTTTAACGAAAGAAAAAAAGGCGGAAATCTCCAAAGTTTATAAAACGATAAATCAAAAACCAGTACTTTTAATTTCGGAAGGGGTGCGGCAAGAGGAGTATATAATGGTAAACCTACATACGAAAAATGGGCGTTTAGATTTTACGGTAAACGAATTTAATAGCTTTAAACAAGGCTTGAAAATAAATAAAACAATGTTGGATATTACAAATAGACAGATTGATTTGCCCAAGATTTTTAATACCCTTTTACGAAAATTACAAACCACAAAGGCTGAACTTTCCGACAAAATTGATGAGTTGGAAATGAAAGAATTTGATATAAAATTGCAGAAAAAGAAATTAAATGCCAACAAGAAAAAAGTACTTATGCAAGAAATGGCACTTACTTCGCAACAGGAAGGGCTAGTAATGTTTCAGTCTGAGATAAACGATAAAGAAGAGAAATTAACGCAAAAAGAAATAACATTACAAAATAATATCTACTTGCTCGAAAATCAAAAGATCATTTTGGCTCAAAAAGAATACCTCATCCAAATAAAAGAAGAGGAAAATAAAAAACAAAAAGCAGAGCTTGATAAACAAAAAGCAGAGTTGCAAGTACAAATAAATACAATCAAAAACCAATCTAAAACTATTGATACACAAGATGGGCGGATAGAGTGGCAGCGCTATCTTATTTTTGGGGCAATAGGCTCGCTTATTTTATTTGCCTTCCTTTTGTTTTTTATATTCAGAAGTTACCGCATAAAGCAAAAAATTAATAAAGAACTTGAGGACAAACAAAATGAAATAACACAACAAGCCGAAGAATTAAAGACTACTAATAATGCACTTAGCGAGAAAAAAAATATTTTGGAAGAGCGAAACTCTGAAATACAGGCGAGTTTAAATTATGCACTTACCATACAGCAATCCATTTTACCAATTGATAGTTTTTTAGCAACAAAATTTGATTATTTCTATATCTACAAACCCAAAGATATTGTTTCAGGCGATTTTTACTGGTATGCAGATGTTGATGAAAAAGGGCATAAGTACAAATTTATTGCCGTTTCAGATTGCACAGGGCATGGCGTTCCAGGAGCATTCATGTCGCTGATTGGCAGTAGGATACTCAATGAAATTTTGGAGAAAGAAATCTACAACACAAAGCAAATTCTGGAACACCTACACAAGGAAATAACCATTGCTTTGAAGCAAGACGAAACAGACAATTCCGATGGAATGGATATTACCCTTGTGCGTATTGAAGACACAAAAGAAGGAGCAAAAATACAATTTACTGCAGCAAAGCATAGCTTGTTTATTTACCACAAAGGGCGTAAAGAAATTGAAAAAATAAGGGGCGACCAAAAAGGCATAGGCGGAAATTACTACGACCATGTCGATTTTACAAGCAACGAATTGAGCCTATTAAAAGGGGATATTTTATATATGCTTTCCGACGGAATACCAGACCAATGCTCGCTTGCACGAAAGAAATTTAGGGGAACTGGAATGGTTACAATGTTAAAAAAAGCATCGAAACTACCTTTTGCCGAACAGAAAAAATGCCTCGAAAACGATTTGCAACGCTTCATGACCTATGAAGAGCAAATAGACGACCTTACACTTTTTAGCATAAAGCTCTAAATAAAATTTCTGCTGGGTGCAAGGCTTTTCTGTTTGTGCCATCTTTAATTTGGTGGCGGCAGCTTGTGCCAGAGGCACAAATAATGCTTTTAGCTGCTGCACTTCTTACGGCAGGAAATAAAACTAACTCGCCTATTTTCATGGATAATTTATAATGTTCCTTTTCGTAGCCAAAAGAACCAGCCATTCCGCAACAGCCTGATTTTATTTCAGTTACATTATAATTTTTGGGGAAAGAAAGCACATATTTTAAACTCTCGGTAGAAGCAACCGCTTTTTCTTGGCAATGCCCATGCAGTAAAATCTCTCTCTCGTTAGTATGAAACTGTGCCGTTTTAATTTTTCCTGCTTGCATCTCTTTGGCTAAAAATTCTTCCAAGGTAAAGCTATTTTCTTTTAAGTTCTTAACTTTTTTTTGAAACTCAGTGCTTTTATTCTTAAAATTAAAATTAGGATACTCATCTCTGAAAGTTAAAATTGCCGAAGGCTCAATACCTACAAGAGGCGAACTTTTGCTAATTATATTACCCAAAAAAAGAATGTTTTTTTCGGCAATAGCCTTTGCCCTTTTCAGCATACCTTTCGATAAAGACGCACGCCCACTCTCTATATGCTTTGGTATTTCCACCGAGTAGCCCAGTTTTTGCAAAAGCAAAATAGCCGATTTCCCAATTTCAGATTCCGTATAATTAGTAAGTTCATCGGCAAAAAAATAGACTTTATTTCCTTTACTTGTAACCTCTGAAAGCTCTTTATTATAAATTTTTATTAATGATTTTTTACTAATTAGTGGCAGTTGCCGCTCTGTACTAAACCCCATAATTTTAGAAACTGCCTTGGAAACAAAACTTTTTCTCAAAAAAAGATTGCTTATGTAAGGTGTAACGGATAGCAATTTATTCACTTTTGAGTTGTTTGCCACAATTTTAGACCGTAGAGGAAACCCTTTTTTTTCGTAATACTTTTGCAGAAACTCGGCTTTTAATTTAGTCATATCTACCCCCGCTGGGCATTCAGTTTTGCAGGCCTTGCAAGAGAGGCAAAGGTCTAAAATATTAAAAAGTTCATTGCTTTTGAAAGGCTTGGCATCATTTGTAAGTGCCTCCCGTAGCATATTTGCCCTTGCTCGGGTAGTGTTTTTTTCATCTCGGCTACCCATGTACGAGGGG
>CAMZKQ010000068.1 GCA_947311265.1 uncultured Chlorobiota bacterium
GCACAAAACTTCTAAATTTATCGAGTAAATTAAGGGTTGTTTTTTGTGTGTGTCCTCGCCTCATTTTTTTTAGCATTTTATCGCTAATGTGTTGCAACGGAATATCTACATAGCTACAAATGTTGGCTTTTTCTTTCATTACCTGCAAAGCATCATCAGGAAAATTGGCAGGATAGGCGTAGTGTATCCTTAGGCGTTCTACGCCTTTTACTTCGGACAGGGTGGTTAATAAATCTGCCAACTGTTGCTTTTTATTTAAGTCGATACCGTAGTAAGACATATCTTGTGCAATAAGAATGACCTCTTTTACACCTTGCGAAATTAAGTGTTCTGTTTGCTTTTTCAATAACTCAATAGGCACAGATTTGTGCTTGCCACGCATTAGCGGAATGGCACAAAATCCACAAGTTCTATCGCAGCCTTCCGAAACTTTTAGGTAAGCATAATGCTTTGGGGTAGAAATAAAGCGTTCGCCAACGAGTTCTTTTTTGTATCGGGCATTTAATGTTTCTACAATTTCTTTGATGTTTTCTGTACCAAAAAAAGCATCAGCTTCGGGGATTTCTCGCTCTAAATCTTTTTTGTACCGCTCTGCAAGGCAACCCATAATGTATAGGCTGTCAATATCTCCATTTTGTTTTGCTTTTGCAAAATCTAAAATTGTATTTATAGATTCTTCTTTGGCATCTTTTATAAACCCGCAAGTGTTAATTATTACGGTTTTGGCATCGGTTTCCGAGGAATCGAAAACTAATTTTATGCCAGCGGCATTTAGTTGGGTGGCCAAAGTTTCGGTATCCGATAGGTTTTTGGAGCAACCAAGGGTAACAATATTTATTTTTCTATCACTCATTTTTATATTTTGTATTTGGAAAATGATAAGCCCAAAGGGCTGTTTGTGCTTGTGTCTGTATTTTTGTAAATAATTAGAAATAAGATGTTTACATAAAAAATAGACAATGATTAAACTTTTATTTAACTGAGCTGGCAAATATACCATTATCGCTTTCTTTTCCCAAAATATCAAAGCAATAGTTTTGGACAAAGGCATACAATTAATTTTTCACCCCTAAAAGCATAGGGCTTACCATAATAAGGCAAGTATTTGCTTTATTTTTGAGATTTTTAGTTTTGCTAGGCAGGGTATTTATGCAGTGCTGGGAATGTGAAAAAATGGGGGTTAATATATAAATTCAAAAGCACTTCGGTACGCCCCAATTTCGTTCACATAATCAAGGAAGGCGGCGTAAAAAGAATCGCTCGAAATGGTTGCACTATCGCCAATAACTACAAGTTTTTTTTTAGCTCGGGTCATGGCAACATTCATGCGGCGAGTATCGGATAGGAAACCAATTTTGCCTTCCTCGTTGCAACGCACAAGGCTGATATAAATTATATCCCGTTCTTGCCCTTGAAATGAGTCGATTGTATTTACTGCAATTTTACCATCAAGCAGTTCTACTGCTTTGGCAGAGAAGCTGATGCTATCGGCAAACGAATTTTGCAGCAATTTTACTTGTGCCCGATAGGGCGAAATTATGCCAATATTTTCAATTTCTTCAAAATTATCTTCTGTTTCAATTTGCTCAATATATTTGCTAAGGTGCGTGTAAAGCAGTACCACTTCCTCTTGGTTGGCTGTGCTTTTAGTTTCGCCATCTTGCTGTTCAAAAAATCCGCAACCAGCGGTATCAATAAATTCTAGTGGCAAATCGTTGGGAAAAACAAGGCGTTCTGCTGCAATAATATTTGCTTTTAGCCTGTTTTGGTAGAAAAAATGGCTCGAAAATGTCATTATTTTTTCGTTCATGCGGTATTGCTCTTTGAGCATAATACTGGCAGATTTGTGTTTTTGTATCACTTTTTCAAAAAGTGTGATTTCTAGCCCTGCTTTTGCCGCTTTAAAACTTTTTACTGTGGGCGGAAGTTGGTGGTGGTCGCCTGCAAAAATAACCCTTTGGGCTTTCAAAATAGGAATCCAACTAGCTGGTTCTAAGACTTGTGCAGCTTCGTCAATAAAAATAGTTTTAAAATCTCGCCCTGCTAAATGCCGAGAATCTGCCCCTGTGAGTGTGCAAACAATAATTTCGGCTTTATTAATAATATCTGTTGTAATGTAGTAGGAAAGCTGTTTGGCATCGTCCCTGCTTTTGCGAGCGGCGGCGTATAGCTCTCGGCGGGCTTGGCGTTGTGCATGCCCAAAATTCCGCTTGTGTTTTTTTGCTTGTTTATAATATTCTTCTGTGCGTTTTCTGGTGGCACGTAGTTCTTTATAGTTTTCGTGCTTGGTGATTTTTGCATCTAAGGTAAGGCTAAGTAGTGTGCTATCTACTCGTGCTGGGTGTCCAATACGAAGGGTGTTTGTGCCTTCTTTGCTAAATTTTCTGGCGAGCAAATCAACCGCTGCATTGCTGGGTGCACAAACTAAAATTTGCTTTTCGTGTTTTAGGATATGTAAGCCAGTTTGTATTAAAGTGGTTGTTTTTCCTGTACCCGGAGGGCCATGGATAACGGCAATACTTTCGGCATTAGCTGCTAGGTTTAGGGCTTTGTTTTGTTGGGTGTTGAGCTGTGGTAAGCTAATTTGGAAATTGTTGTGAAAGTGAGGTGTGGCATTGCCTATTAGGATATTTCTAAATTCGATATGCTGTTTAAACTTGGTGTCAATCAACGTGTTGATTGTTTTTTCCATTACCTTGTAGGTCTTTTCATCGAATAATAATTGCACACCCAGTTTGCCATCATCTATCCATTCGGGAAATTCATTACCGTTTATGGTGATGCTCATTTCGTTGCGTTTTACGTAATTAACAACGCCTGTTACAAAAGTTTTTTGCTCAGTATTTGCACCACTGTTAGAAAAAAAGCTAATCGCTTTTCCGGATTGAAATTGGTGACTTTCGGTGTGCGAATCAGGGCGTTCTATTTTTATGATTAGCCGTTCGCCTGCATCGAAGCCTGTTTTTCCTGTAACAACAGGATACCAACAAACGCCTTTTGTTTTTCTATCGGCAAGGGAGATGTCTTGTGTTTGCAGTAAATACTGCTCTAAATCCTCTTCTTTTTCTTGTTTTAAAAGGGCGAGTAGCTGGTGTAATTGTTGGTCTAATTTATTTTCGGGCATTTAGGGAAATTTGTGTTCAAAAAAAGCGAGATCAATAGTGTCCTAAACGTTTTTTAAAGAATAAAAAAGGAAGGGTAATTTTTCCTCAAAATAATTAACTTTGAGGTTGAACCAAAACAAACTCTTTCTTATGGCAAATATAACTTATTTTCTCAAATAGTAAGCAAATTAGTTTAGTAC
>CAMZKQ010000069.1 GCA_947311265.1 uncultured Chlorobiota bacterium
CCATTGCCGACCAATATAACTATGGTAATCCTGACGCACATCACCGCTCCCATTATTTTAATACTAGCGCTGGCTACAATACTGGTGGCACACGATTACAAGTTGGTTTTGGCAAACAACGAGAAGGCATTACTTGTGTAGGTGGGGTTTGCCGAAATGTACCTGCTTCAAATGGCTTTTCACTCTCTATTTCAAGTAGTTTTTAATCTAAATTTCCCTCAATGAAAAAAGCATTTTTTATACTATTTGCCTTTACGCTAACTGTGCTAATACTACCCTCTTGCGATAGAGTGGAGCAACCCTTGAAAGAAAAAACAGACCAATGTGGCTCGAACGAAGCAGTAGTACCCATAAGAAAAATTTTGCTCGAAGATTATACAGGGCATACCTGTGGCAACTGCCCACGGGCAGCCGAAAAGGTGCTAGAACTGAAAACCACTTACTGTGCCCATATTGTACCTATTGCAGTACACGTTGGCTTTTTTGCCTACCCTGGCGGAAGCGACTATCCCGATGATTACAGAACAGAGGGAGGCAACGCACTAGATGCCTTTTATGGCAATGGTAATGCAGGGCTGCCCAATGGGCTAGTAAACCGAAAAACATTTGATGCAGGGCAAGTACTCCCCTTCTCCGCATGGGCAGCAAGTATTGGCTTACTTTTAGAGCAGCCGGCTCGTGCCATACTTCATATCGAAAATAAATATAACGCACTAACCCGTGAAGTAGAAACTGTTGTTACCTCTAAAATGCTTGACGATTTCTCTGAAAATCTAAACATTACGGTTTACTTTGTGGAGGATAGCATTGTAGGTGCACAGCTTGATTATGCACAAAACCCTACTCTGATTGACAATTATGTGCATAGGCACATGTTGCGAAAAGCCGTAAATGGTGCTTTCGGTACTGCCCTTGCTACTGCCCCCGAGTACGCCAGCGAATTGGTGAGCAAATTTACTTTTAAGATAGACCAGCAATGGAACGAAAATCATGGGCAAATTGTAGCTTTTATTAGCAATACCGAAACCAAAGAGGTGATACAAGCAGAATCTAAATATATCTTAGAAGAGCATTAATTATGAAGAAAGTAGTGGTTACATTTGTTTTTGTATTTACCCTATTTACAGTGTTTGGGCAAGCCTTTTCCGGGGGGCTAACTGCAGGATTAGGAGGCAACCAAATTGATGGCGATAAAGTTTCTGGGTTTAACAAACTGGGCTTCTTAGTAGGCGTATATGTGGAAACCAACAAGGACTTAAAATCTGCCCTTCGCATAGAAACCCACTATATTGGCAAAGGCTCGGTGAACAATTTAAAGTATGCTGATGGGTCTGTATATCAAGCCTTTAAAGTATCATTACATTATTTAGAGATGCCAATATTGTACCGTTACCGAATACACGAAAAATTTTCTGCATCGGTAGGTTTAGCCCCTGCATTCTTGATGAAATCTAAGGTATATGTAGATAGGCGGCTTGTTGATACCGAGCTTAAAAGCATAGATATTGGCTTTGCGGCTCAAACCGATTTTTATTTACTTAACAAACTCCCCTTTACTATTCGCTATAGCCATTCTATTTTGCCCATTTTGACCAATACACGCAATTGGTACAACAGCTCATTAACGCTTGGGGTTCGCTATACTATAAAATAATTATATTGCAGAACTGCGACTTTTTTTTATTTTAAAATAACTTATATTACCTTTGTTGGTATAAAATTAAAATCATCACAATAGCTACGATTTAATTGAAGATACTCAACAAATATATAATCAAAAAGTTTTTGGGCACTTTTGCTTTTGCAATCGCATTGATAATTGCCCTTGCCGTAGTATTCGATATTACAGAAAAGCTAGATGATTTTATTGAAAAACAAGCCCCTATGGGTGCTATTGTTTTTGATTACTACCTTAACTTTATCCCTTTTTATGTAAACCTTTTCATGTCGCTATTTATTTTTATAGCTGTGATTTTCTTTACTTCAAAAATGGCTTCCGACTCCGAAATTATTGCCATTATAAGTAGCGGTGTAAGTTTCAATCGGCTTATGGTGCCTTATTTTATGGCCGCTCTAGTCTTAGCCCTATTCTCATTTTTTCTAAGTAATTTCATAATTCCACCCGCTAACCGTATTCGGCTAGATTTTGAAAACACTTATATTTTTGGCACTTACTACAATTCCGAACACAATATACATCGGCAAATTGAGCCAGGCACATATATTTATATGGAAAGCTATAATACCAGAACCGATACAGGCTATAAATTTTCCCTAGAAAAATTTAAAGATAATGCTCTGGTTTACAAGCTAATGTCGAACTTCGTGAGGTGGGATACCACCTCTGGAAAATGGAAAATCCATAACTATACCATCAGAACTATTGATGGAATGAAGCAGAAAATAACAACAGGTAAAATTAAAGACACCACCTTGCGAATGATTCCCGATGACTTTAAGCGGCGAGATACCGAAAAATCGACAATGAATTATTTTGAGCTAAATGATTTTATTGCCGACCAGCAAATGCGTGGCGAAACTAATGTTGCAGCTTACCTTATCGAAAAACACCAAAGAATAGCCTTCCCATTTTCAGCCTTCATACTTACACTCATCGGGGTTTCAATGTCCTCCCGGAAAAAGCGAGGAGGCACAGGCATAAATATCGGTATTGGCTTACTTATCAGTTTTTCATATATTTTATTTATGCAAATATCCTCTCAGTTTTCAATTAAAGGCAACCTGCACCCAGCCATTTCTGCATGGATACCCAATATCATTTTCGCAGTTATAGGCATCTTGTTATATAGGGCAGCCCCCAAATAAAATAGCTAAGCTATTTTTGACGTGCCTGAGGTTGTTTCCCCTCCCCCATCAATAATCTTGATGTATTTTTTAGAAGCCCAGCCTTTTATTTTTGTATGGACATGAAACCACTCAGCAGTCTGCCCAAAAATTTCTACACGCGCCCCTTTTAATAATGATACAGCTACTTTATCGGCGCCCGATTCTGGTTTTTCTCTAATATTTAATTTCCGAGCAGTAATAATTCCATCGCCATAATCGTCAGAATTATCTTCTTCTACAAACATTTTAGATACCCAGCCTTCAATCTCGTATTCTACCTTATACCAATCGCCAGCCTCTTTGAGTAGCGATACAATTGTATTTTTAGGCATCGCCTTGCTCACCTTAATCGCACAAGATTTGGGGGCAGCCCGGATATTCAATTTAGCCAGTACTTTTGCTTTCTGATATTTATCAACACCTCCAGCTATTACTTTAGTTGCATTCGGGATAGGGTTATTTATAAACGTAACTCTACGCATTTCGTCAAGCGGAAAAGCTGGCCCAGGGTCTGCTTTTCGTGTAGGGGCAATCTCTTCATGCCCCAAAATTTCTTTTATATTATAGGCTTTGCATAAAGCATCGCAAATTTCATATACTGCATCTATTTGCTCCTGCGGATATTTGTGCCAATATTGCATTTTAATGGTTGGGTAGTTCCTGTGCTTAGCTTTCAGCACCATTGCACTAGGCACAGGCTTTGGAGAAGATTTTCGGGCTTCCCACCAGGGGATATAACCAGTTCCTTTTTTATTTTTCATAAGGAAACCTGGGTTTGAAATTTCAATACCTATAGAAAAGCTGTTGTACGAACTTCGTCCGCCATACGAACTTTTACCGGCATGAATGGCCTTACAGTTAAAATCAACCATCTGCGTAACTCTACCATCTTCGTGGACTACAATGTGTGCAGAAAAGCGAGAGCTTTTTCGAGCAAACATGCTTACAGTAGAGTCGCCACTTGGCCCTGCGGTATAGTGTATAATTATGCTATCGGGTACTATTGCTCCTAATGAGCGTCCACGACGAAATCGCTGCACTTTTCCGCCAGTTAATTTATTTTTAATAACTTCCATTTGTTTAGGGGTATTTTAATTTTTACAAATGTAAAACAAAATTGACAATTATAAAAATCATTTTTTAATTTTTAACAACCTGATTTTCAGAGTACAAGAAAGTAATAGCTATCTACAAGAGCAAAACAAATCATTATAAGTAGCCAAAACTGCTGCTTTTTTACTAATTTTGGCTACTTATAAATTAAAATAACATACACTATGCCGAAGTTAATAGGTCGAAAAGAAGAAATAAAAATATTAAAAAATGCACTACAAAGCAATCATTCTGAACTAATTGCAGTTTATGGGCGACGGCGTGTAGGGAAAACTTTTTTAATAAATAAGGTGCTAGAAAAAAATATTATTTTTTCATTTTCAGGATTAAACAATGCCCCTTTAAGCCTTCAACTTCAAAATTTCAATCTCCTTTTATCCAAAAAAAAGAAGCAAAAATCTATACCCAAAAGTTGGCTAGAAGCCTTTTATCAACTACAATCTTACATCGAAAAACATAAATCCAAGAAAAAAAGAGTCATTTTTATCGATGAATTTCCTTGGCTAGATAGCCGAAAATCATACTTCCTTACCGCATTCGATAATTTTTGGAATAATTTTGCCTCCAAACAAGATAATTTAGTAATCATAATTTGTGGCTCGGCAGCTTCGTACATGATAAAAAATATCATAAAAAGCAAAGGGGGTTTACACAACCGAATTACCGAAAAAATACACCTAAAACCATTCAACCTACACGAAACAGAATTGCTCTTACGAGCCAATAAAGTAATCTTAACAAAATACGACATTCTTCAACTCTACATGGTAATGGGTGGCATACCCCACTACCTAGAACGCATTTCGCCTAGCGAAAGCGTACCCACAATTATCGACAGGCTATGCTTTGCCAAAGAGGGCTTTTTACGCACCGAGTTCGATAACATTTTCTACTCCCTTTTTGATAATGCTAACAACCATATCGCTATAATAAAAGCCCTAGCCACCGTTAGGCGTGGGCTTACCCGCCCCGAAATGATTGCAAAAAGTAAGCTAAAGTCTGGCGGTACAATTACCAAAACACTTTACGAACTAGAAGAATCTGGCTTCATCGAAAGCTACACCCCTTTATATGGAATAAAAAATCGACTTTTTCGTATCTCCGATGAATATACCATGTTTTACCTCAAATTTATTAAGCACTCTAAAATTATAGAAGGTAGTATTTGGCAAAATATGTACACCCAAAATGCCTATAAAGTATGGTCTGGATTTAGCTTTGAAACCGTTTGCCTAAAACACATCAAGCAGATAAAATCGGCATTAGGCATTCTAGGCATACAAACTGAAACTGGTAGCTGGATAGAAAAAAATAAAAAAGGGGGGGCACAAATTGATTTACTCATAGACCGAGCCGATAATGTTATAAATATTTGCGAAATTAAATTCTATAACAACGAATTTAGCCTTTCAAAATCCTACGCCAATGCCATTAGCAATAAAGTGGCAGTTTTTAAAAATACAACAAAAACAAAAAAAAACATTTTCGTAACATTCATTACAACTTTCGGAGTATCCAACAATAAATATTCCTACCAAAATATACAGAATAGCATAAGTATGAGTAGTTTATTCGCAGAATAAGAAAAATATAAGTAGCCAAATTTATTAATTAAAGATATATTTTGGCTACTTATAAGTGCATTCCAAATAATTTATTTATTTTTTTACATCGCAAAACTTATCAATCGTTTGCGATTACGTTTGCGTAAATAAAATACTCTAACGCTTTGATTTTTTGATATTTATATTGTAAATTTCAGAAATTTAAACAGGCAAACCCCTGCCATTCATCTATTTTTTTACATCTAAACCGCTACTCCATGAAAACTAAATGTTTCCTAGTCATTTTGTTTCTAGCTATGCAGATTTCTGCATTCTCGCAAACACACACCAGTTATTTGTGGCACTTACAGCAACCCAACTACTGGGCCGACAAAAGTGCTAGCAACCCCAACCGTTACCAGACGGTAAAAGAATCCAACGATATGAAATTCGGTGGACAAAATAATTACCCCGATGGGCAAGCACACCCACTCAACGACTTGCAAGAAATTTTCAGCAAACAAGACCGTGTAAATATTTACCAACACGGAGCAAAAAACTCAGTCTCCATGATTACTTGGCACCCCGAAGCAGGGGCACAAGTTAATTACTCAGGCTGCCTCATCGAAAATGTAAACGGGCTGGCAGCTGCCAACCAATGGGGCTACTACCCCAACTGGGCAAATAATTTTGTAGAGGCCAGAGGCTGGCAAACATCAGGCGGATTTCCTCGCTTAGACATTGTTGGCTTTACCTTCCATCATGCCTTATCGCCACTTATTAGCGAGCGAGCATTTACAAAAGAACTTAAAGCTCACCGCCTTATTTATGGCAACACTTTTGGCACAACTCCTAATTACACCAAAGGTTATTTCCCTGCAGAATGTTGTTTTACTGAAAGGAATATCAAAATACTAGTTCAAGAAGGCTTTGAATGGTCAATAGTAGCCAACAGCCACTTAGCCAGAACAATGAATGATTACCCACTAAGTTACGGCACTAACGCTTGTAATATTGACCCGCCCAACAAGGCGGATAAAGTATCCACTAACGGAACAAACTGGTGGAGCGGACAAATAGACGGCAGGGGAGGTACATTTGCAGCCCCCTACTGCTACCAAGCACACAAGGCAAAATACATAGACCCTGAAACTGGCACAGAGTATAAAATGGACGTTATCCCGATGGCCGATTTACTAAGTTACCGAGATGGCTATTCGCCACAAGGTACTGGCGAAATACAAGCCAATATACAACCTTACGAAGACCCTGCACACCCTACCCTAGTGCTTTTTGCCCACGATGGCGACAACGCTTGGGGCGGAGGTAGTGCCTACTACACAGAAGCCGTACCCGGCTGGGTAAGTGCCGCCAACAATGTAGGCATTGTACCAACTACCATTCAACAGTTCCTTAACGACCACCCTGTGCCAGCAAACGATGTGGTACACGTAGAAGACGGCGGCTGGGTAAATGCCAGCAGCGATTGGGGACACCCACAATTTATAAATTGGCTTTGGCCACTTTACAACCCCTCCGACTATACTTTTAACCCTGATGGCTGGACAGAAGACGCACGTAACTGGGCAGTAATTACTGCCATTGATAATTTTGCCTGCATGGCAGAAGATTTAGCCGGTGGTGTAGATATGAACAAAATTGTCTATCCTGATGCCAGCTCTTCCAATGCTGAAAAAGCATGGCACTTCTATATGCCAGCCCTCACAAGCGGCTATATGTACTACGGAAAAGCCATAGATATGGAAGTCAAACAAACCCTTGCGGGAAATAATGCCATAGAATTTGCACAAGCAGAAATAGACTTACACCCCAATACAGACAATACCGCCCCTTCCGTATTTATACCACAACGCTTCCCCTATAACCCCGGAGCAGCAGGGTTTGGCCCCTTGTATGGTTATCAAGAATTTATCAACTCAAAAGATTTTAGTGTCTGGACTTACGCCTTTGATGTAAGTGGGATAAGTACCGTCGTTTTAAAATATAGAACTGATATTGATGGCACTAACCCACTCTCGGACAGTGATAATGACACTTATGCTGGCGGTGCAGGAGTATCCAGCTGGACATCAATACCCATGACTAAAAAAGTAATAGACCCCACCGAAGATGCTGGAGATGCAGAAATTGATTTTTTTATCGTACCCACTCATATTGCCGACCTATACCATGCCGAAATTGCTGGGCTTAGCGACACACTTGTTGATTACTATGTAGAAGTTACCGATACCGAAGGCAACACTTTTAAAACTGCAATTCAGCACGTTTACGTTGGCGGCTTAGAAGGCGGTGGTGCAGGTAACGACAATGTTTTCTGGACACCTACCGAACCCACCAAAAACGAATACATCACAATTACTGCCACTCAAGCAGTAGCGGGCTCAAAGCTGCACTGGGCAGTAAGAGAAAGTGGAACACACTGGACAGAGCCAGACGCTAGTTATTGGCCAGCAAGCACTGTTGTTGCAGGTGGTGGTGCTGTACAAAGCCCTTTTACCGATAGCGGAAATGGCGTTTATACTTGCCAAATAGGGCCTTTCAATAATGCTGCACAAGTTGCAGAGGGTATTGATTTTGTAATCAAAATTAACGCTAGCACTTGGGACAATAACGGCGGTTCGGATTATTATTTTGATATTAACAATGTAGTAAACGACAACCCAACAGGCACAAACATTACCATTTCTATGCTTATCGACGAGTCTTACACCTTCGCTGCAAGCGATTTTAATTTCCAAGGCATTTCAGGAGCAACTTTTGCTGGTATCAAAATAGAGTCGCTGCAAAGCAACGGCGCTTTAAAGTACAACGGCACACAGGTAAGCAATGGGGTAGATTATGCCGATGTTACGAAACTAGTGTTTTCGCCACAACCCGGTGCATCTGGTGCACCTTATGCGAGCTTTACGTTCAAACTAAAAGATGACTCTGACCGCTACAGCGATGCCACTTATATAGCAACAATATATGTCTCGGATTTAAACCCCGTTGGGGCAAATGCTTCGGTAACTATTCAGAAAAACGAAACCTATAACTTTGAAACCTCCAATTTTCAGTTTACTGGGCAAGGAGGAGCTAACTTTGCAGGCATTAAAATTATAGATATTGAATCCGCAGGAGCATTAAAGTATAATGCAGTAGATGTTTCCGCAAATACCCTATGCCCTGATGTTACGCTTCTGAGCTTTGCACCAGCCACCGATGCTAGTGGCAACCCTTATGCCAATTTCACCTTTAAAGTGAAAGATAGCAATGGCAACCTTAGCAACTTTACTTACACTTTCACTATCAATGTACTTAACACCATACCAGCAGGAGTAAGCTGGTACCCAGAGTTGCCAACAAGCAACGATATTATAACAGTATATATAAAAGACGATGCCCAAATGCAAGGCACTGATGATGTGCTGCACTGGGGAGTAAATAGTTGGAATGCACCAGCAGGTGTATATCATACCCCAGAAACAGTGGCTTTTGATGGCAACTCTGTAGAAACCCCTTTTGCCGGGGCTGCCAATATCTACTCGGTACAAATAGGGCCTTTTAACAACCCGCTTCATGTTGTAAATGCCGTTGATTTTGTATTGCATTATGGTAATGATACTTGGAACAACAACAGCGGTTCGGATTGGCATATCCCGATAACCCAAACCATAAATGTTGCAGATATGGAGGCTAAAAACAGTATCGAGATTTACCCCAATCCTACTGAAAACATGACCTATATCCACATAAAATCAAATGGAAATTACAGAATTGTTTTAAGGGATATTTCGGGTAAACTGATTAAAAGTAACAATGTAGTTGCCCCTAAAAAATTTAGTTTTGATAGCTCGGAAATAGAAAAGGGCATTTACTTTTTACAGTTCCTAAACTTGGATAACAAGAAAAGTTCGGTAAAGAAAATCATCAAACTATAACTCCTCCAAACAACTGATATATACTGGCAGTACGGCACTAAGTCGTACTGCCTTTTATTTTTATTTGCCTAAAATTAGAAAAAATAGTTACCTTTGTTTATAATGTTGCCTAAACTTTCAGGGCAACTCATTTGAACCCACATAAAAATAACCATGAAAACCATAACAATATCAATACTGCTTTTAGCATCAACCTTACTTTTTAGCTGTTCAGGCAACACTAAATTCGAGCCTAAAAGAAAATGTATATCAAAACCCATAATAGATAATACTAGCAGATACCTAGAAAAAGGAAAAGCAATAGCCCAAAAAACAGGGGCAGTTTTGGGCGAAAATTTAAAATTGGCAATAGAATCTAAAGGCGTAAACCATGCCCTTTCTTTTTGCAACCAAATGGCCTTGCAACTAACCGACAGCATGGCAAAGGCAGAAAATGTAGGCATCAAAAGAGTATCCCTCAAAAACAGAAACCCTGTAAATACTGCAAACAAATCCGAGCTAGATTACTTTTTGCTAACAGAAACGTTGAAGAGAAGTGGCAAAAAAATCACCCCACAATTAAAAGAAGTAGATGATAAAATGGTCGCCTACTACCCCATCTTTATACAAAATAAATGCTTACAATGCCATGGAGATAAAAATAAGGACATCAAAAAAAGCACCTTAACTAAAATTAAAAATCTATACGAAAACGATAAGGCAACAGGCTATAAAGTCGGCGACCTTCGAGGAATCTGGGTTATAACAATGGATAAAGACAACTAATTCCCTTTTTTATAGACAAAAAGGCACGAAAAAAAATGCAATTTTTCTATTTTAAGAAAATTGATTACTATTGTAAGCTAGCTAATTTCAAAATCAGAGAACCATAATTTTGTAATTTCTAACCAATTGGCACTTTAAGGAGCAACTGAAAAAACAATACCGCTCACTTTCTTGCAAAAAAGCAC
>CAMZKQ010000070.1 GCA_947311265.1 uncultured Chlorobiota bacterium
CGACACAAAAATAGAATAAAATTGAATTAATTTTGCTAGTTTAGCCAATAAATTCTAATTTTATATATTATTAGTTTTTTTTTAATTTTAATTTAAACTATTTTGGGGGCTAATATAGAGTAAATTACAAGATTTGATATTGGTGTAACTTTATACAATTTACTAGAAAAGAGTAGTTTATGGTAATTAGTAAAAAGTGCAATATTCTTATTTTCAAAATATTAGATTTTAGAAACTAAAAAATATCACAAAATTCAATTATAATATTTAATTAATACTTAAATTATAGCAAATGATTAATTTTTCATTATCCAAGGAGCAAGAAAAAATAAAAGAAGAGCACCGTGCTTTTGCCCAACAGTACATCACCCCAAATGCTGCAAAGTACGACCAATTGAAAGAATTTCCTTGGGAAATTCATAATGCAATCTACGACGAAGGCATGGAATTTGGGCAAATCCCAAAAAAATTTGGAGGGCATGGGCATTCTATTCTTGACCAAGCCATCGCCACCGAAGAATTTGGTGCAGGTTGCTGCGGCATTGGCATCAGCCTAGATGCCACCGTGCTAGGCATGACGCCTTGGATAATTGGTGCGTCAGACGAGCAAATGAAAAAATTTGTTGGCGAGCTCAAGGAAATAAAAGGAGCAGCAGCCTACTGCCTTACCGAACCCAATGCAGGCTCAGACGTAGCGGCAATAAAAACAACCGCATTAAAAAAAGGGAATGAGTACATTCTCAATGGGCATAAACGCTTCATTACCAATGCAGAAGTCTCTACCTATATGACTGTTTTTGCAATTACAGACCCCAACCGTGGGGCAAGAAGCCTTACGGCATTTATTGTAAAAACAGATTCGCCAGGTATCGAAATAAAACCTAGAATGCGTAAAATGGGGCAAAATGCTTCGGTGCAAAACGAAGTGATTTTTACGGACGTAAAAATTCCCGAATTTAACCGTATTGGTAACGAAGGCATGGGCTTTATTTATGCCATGAAAACCTTTGATAGAACCCGAACAGGCGTTGCCGCTTTGGCACTTGGTGGGGCAAGATCGGCCTACGAAATATCAAAAGATTGGGCAAAAAAGCGTATCCAATTCGGAAAACCAATTTCATCTAACCAAGCCATCGGCTTTATGCTTGCAGATATGGCAACAAAAGTAGAACTCGCCCGCCTAATGACATGGAAAGCAGCATGGTACTACGACCAAGGACTAAAAACACCGGGAACATTATCGGCAATGGCAAAAATGTATGCCTCGGATATTGCCATGGAAGTCGCCACTGATGCAGTACAAATTATGGGCGGTGATGGCTATAGTACAGATTTCCCGGTAGAAAAAATCATGCGAGATGTAAAACTGACACAAATCTATGAAGGGACTAACCAAATTCAACGTTTGGTCATCTCCAAAGGGATACTCAAATAAATTACTAAAAAGCAATTTAGTAATAGAGCCATAAAAGCCCTAAGCATTTTTGATGTTAGGGCTTTTATTTATTCTACACTTGTGGCATAATATTCATTGGTAAAATCATAATATCCAAAAAGTAGCTTAGTTTTCCAACCGGCAGCTTTTATTTTGAGGGTCTTTCTATAATTTATTTTTCTTATCTGATATGTTTTTAGCCCAATTTGCATTGCCCTATTTCCCTTTGGGATATAGTTAATATCACCAGTTTCAATAAATTTCTCTAGCTTTTCTTTAGGGATAGCTTTTATGTTTTCAGACACGGCTTTGGCCTGAATGCGATATATTGGATAATATGTTGCCCAAGATAAAATCATTCCTAGACTCAGTGCCATAAAAACTTTTCCCAACTTACTTTTCAATACCAGCCCAATAAAACCCAAAGGCACTATAAGGCAAGTAAGGAGGTAGAAAATAAGCCTATTTTCGACAAGCTCTAGCATCGCATAAACGGAAGCACAGAGCGTAATAAGGGCAATTATAAAAAATGTAACTTTCATAGTTTTTTCACTTTCATTTTGAATGTTTTTTTGCAAAATCAACAGTTTTGCTAATAACATCATTCATTTGTTCATCAGAAATTTGGATAAAAGAATGCGTTGCCCCGGGATATTTAAAGTACTGGTAGTCAGCACCAGCAGCTTTATACTTAGCCTCAAGCACATCGGATTGGCTTATCGGCACAATTAAATCAGCCTCGCCATGTAAAATTAAAAGCGGTGGAGATGCCGAATGCACATGTGTAACAGGGCTATTTTCGGTAGTCATTTCCTGAGCTTTGAAAAAATTAGCATCGCTAGTACTTGGGTTTACCCCAAAAAAGTTGAACACATTATTGACCTCCTCTGTGTAAGTGTCAGGGTCTGTGGTTTGCAGTGTATTAAATTCCTCTTGATTTGCAATTTCAAAATAATCTGGCAAATCCGTAGGGGCAAAATAATCAATGACATAGCTAACCTTTGCCGAAACGCCATCGAAAGCACTACTATATAAGGTGTCGTTCGCATTAGCCACCATCAGTGCCAAATGCCCTCCGGAGGACGACCCCCACACCCCAATTGTATTGGGATTTATGTCATAAACAGGGGCATTCTTGCGAATATAGCGAACAGCATCTTTGCAATCTTCAATATTAATAGGGAACTCAATATTTTGCGTTAGCTGGCGAAAATCACAACTCACTACTGCAAACCCTTCCTCACGTAATTTGGTCGTAACTTTGGCTTGGTAGGTTTTGTTAAGGTCATTTTTATCATTAAAAGCCCACATGCCACCATGGAAATATATTATCACAGGGATATTTTTTTTGTCCCCATTGGTTGGCATATAAATATCGAGTGCTTGTTGTGTACCAGCCACTGTTTTGTAGATTTTGTTAGGATATATTGTACCTACTTCTGACGGTGGAGGGATAACAGGCTCATCTTTTTTGCAACTTGCAAAAAGCAAAGCAACTAGGAAAATCAATAGTGTAAGTTGTCTCTTTTTCATATTTTGATATTTATTATAACTTATTCTTGTATTGCAATTTTGAATAAAGTAAATTGAATTAAACCAATCCTAACGAGCAGTATTTAGGCCAGTTAGCACTTGTGTTTCTAAATATAAAATTCAATACTCAAAATTTATAAGGCAGTAAAAGTGCATCAAATTAATGAAAAAAATCGTAATTATCCAATTTAATTTTAAAAGAAAAATCATTAAAGCCGCCCTGTCTTCTATTCAAAACGATTTGAGCAAGAAAATTACAACTTATTTTTCAACAATTTTTCAACAAAATTATCTAATTTTAGATGTGTTTTTAAGTTTTGATATTCAATAAAATTTATTACATTTGGCAGTTATTTAAAACGACAAATAGTTATAAGATTACAGCCCAATAAATTACGCTAGTATAATAGGGTAGGGGGCAAAAACCAAATGCAAAGCAATGGCAGAAAACGAAAGGATAATTCCGATTAATATTGAAACCGAAATGAAATCCGCCTACATTGATTATTCAATGTCGGTAATAGTTTCACGGGCGTTACCAGACGTTAGGGACGGGCTAAAACCCGTGCACAGAAGAGTAATGTTCGGTATGCGAGAATTAGGATTATACGCTAATAGAGGGCATAAAAAATCAGCAAGAATTGTTGGGGAAGTATTAGGTAAGTATCACCCACACGGTGATAGTTCCGTATATTTTGCCATGGTGCGTATGGCACAACCATGGTCCATGCGGTACCCGCTTGTAAACGGGCAAGGTAACTTTGGCTCGCTAGATGGCGATAGCCCAGCAGCAATGCG
>CAMZKQ010000071.1 GCA_947311265.1 uncultured Chlorobiota bacterium
AGAGCCATTTTTCAAAATTGGTTTCCAACTGGTCGGCCGATTTTGTGAAGTTGGGCATTTGAAGGGTAACGAAATTCAACTTTTTTGAAAATGTGGTTTTTCTATCCTTATCCATCAGGCGATTGTGGCTGAAAACGATTTTTTCTTTGTTGTCTTCATCAATGATAAAATCGAGAATGCCAATGACGTACACTTTTTGCAATTCGTAATTCCAGCTGCCTTTTTGCCCTTGTTCTTGGATTGAAAAACTGCTATAGTAAAGCATTCTATCCTTGAAAAAGGATTGTTTGGCTTTTTGTAATTCGACGATGAATTTTTCGCCTTCAGCGTTTTGGCAATACAAATCGAACACGACATTTCGGTCGATGCCAGTTTGCCCAAGTTGTTCTGTGTTTTTGTAAGTAAGGTCTGTAATGTACTGATTTTCTGAGCTTAACACGCCATTTAAGAAATCAATAAGTAAATCTTTATTGGCTTCTTCGCCAAAGATTTTCTTGAACCCAAAATCGGTAAATGGGTTGATGAAAACGGGTGTATGGTGCAGCTGGCTCATTTTTTTGTGTTTAAAACACAAAGTTAAGCTATTTTTTGAAATTTATTTTTGTTTTGGGTGTTTTTTATGGGAGTGGAAGGGAATATTTTTGTCATAAAATGTTATACAACTATACAAAATCATATTTTATTATTATTTTTGGGCGCTATAAGAACGGATAGCTTAAATCATTATTACAATAAACCCCAAAATTATGCTTCCTGTATATTACGAATATCATAACCCTGTAAAAATAAATGCAGGAAAAAATGCACTAGAAACTATCCCGCACGAATTAAAGGTGATGAATGCTAGCCGTCCTCTTGTGATTACCGACCAAGGGATTGTAAATGCAGGTTTGCTCGATATTTTTTTGGCTAGCTTTAAAGGCTCGGGAATTACAATAGGTGCAATTTACGATAAAACCCCCCCTGATTCTTCCGTAGTGGCGGTAAACGAAATTGCCACTTTATTTCAGCAGGAAAATTGCGACTCTTTAATTGCCATTGGTGGAGGCTCTTCAATAGATACCGCAAAAGGCGTAAATATTGTTGTTTCTGAAAAGGATAGTGATTTGCGAAAGTTTATAGGTGCAGATAGGCTTACTGCCACTCAAAAACCACTCGTGGCGATACCAACTACATCAGGAACAGGCTCGGAAGTTACCCTTGTTTCAGTAATTTTAGATGCAGAAAATGGCGTAAAATTACCGTTTACCTCTCGGCTTTTACTTCCAAAATTGGCCGTTCTCGACCCTCGAATGACCCGTTCTTTACCGCCAAGAATTACCGCTGCAACGGGTATGGATTCTGTTACACACGCCATAGAGGCATACACTTGCTTACAAAAAAACCCGATAAGTGATGCCTATGCAACGGCTGCTTTAAAACTGGCAGGAAAAAATTTAATTACTGCTACCGAAAAAGGCAGTAATGTTGATGCTCGTTTTGCAATGGCGAACGCATCGCTTATGGCAGGTACTGCTTTTTCTAACTCTATGGTGGGGGCAGTGCATGCTATTGGGCATGCTTGCGGTTCGGAGGCTCATGTGCATCATGGCAATGCAATGGCCATTTTGTTGCCTTACGTTATGAAGTTCAATATGAGCCATGTAGGCAATTTATATGAAGAGTTACTTTTGCCTTTTGCAGGTGAGGAAATTTACCTATCAGTAAAAAAGGAAGACCGGTGTAAAAAAATGATTGAGGTGGTTTTACTTACAAATCATCATTTGCAGAAAATATGTGGTATGCCTGTAAAATTGAGCCAAGCAGGGGTTGATTTTTCGCAGTTGGAAAAAATTGCAGAAGTGGCACTAGATGAAGGGGCAATGCTCCCAAACCCCAAAGAGCTCGCCTACAATGATGTGCTTTCTATTTTAAAAGAAGCCTTTTAAGCACGATGTGCTATTTATAATATATTGTACTTTTTTATAAAAAAACTTCACTTTCCCTTTTTCCTTTTAGCGATTTTAACTATAATTGTAGCTAATTGTATCCTGAAAACGAAGTAAGTGTAAATTTACTGATTATTATATGCCTTTGATGCTTTAAAGGAATAAGCCATTTTTGAACTTGAAAATACTCGATTTTAAATACCTCATTTTATTTGTTATTGTTTTTGCCCTTGCTATTTTTATGCAAAGGCAATTTTTGTTACCCAAAGATTACAAAATAGATGTAGAGCATATTGAACAGCAACTTCACCGGCTAGAGAGGCTTGGCATTGCCTCGCTTGGAGAACTCGCACATGAAATACCAGCTGCAAAAAAAGTAAAAACAGATAGCATTACCACTTGGCTTGTAGATAAGGATTTCTCAGCCCTTACAAAACAAGGCTTGCTTTTTTTTATCTACGAAAACGATAGCTTACGCTACTGGTCTGATAACTCTTTATCTGTTCCCAACTCGTTGGCAACTTCCTCTTTTGGTAAAAATTCAGTAATTCAACTCTCTGCAGGTTGGTATAAAGTCTATTCGCAAAAGCAAGCACCTAATATTGTACTTGTTGCTCTAATAAAACTAAAAAGTACTTATTTATACCAAAATAAGTATTTGGAAAATGGCTTTAATTCAGAACTAAATATCCCATCAATTGTTCGTATTTCGCCAAAACCTTTGGCGTATGGAGAGAAAATTCGCTCGTACTCTGGCGATTATGCTTTTTCAGTAGTCCCTATTACTAAGGTGATAAATAAAACCAACCGATATGGCACAGTTGGCTTGCTTTATTTTTTAAGCTTCGCATTTTTATTGCTTTACTTTAACGCCCTATTTATAAAATTTGAAAACAGGAAAAGAATAGGCTTTGTTTTCTTCCTTTTTACCGCCCTGCTTTTTGCCATACGCTTGGCAATGATAAAGTTTAAATTTCCCGAATTTCTTTATACACTCCAATTTTTTGAACCCGAAGTTACCGCTGGTAGCCAACTGTTCCCTTTCCTTGGCGACTACCTTATAAATATGATGCTCATTATTTTTTTAGGGGCAAATATTTTTAGGATATTTAATATAAAAAAGCAATTAGTGCAATTAGGAAAAGCTAAGAAAACAATTACAGTTTTCCTCGTTTTAATTGCCACAACATTGGCATGGAGCTATTTTAGCTATACTACCATATTAATATCCGATTTAATAAATAATTCCGATATTCCATTTGTAATCAGTGATATAACCGCTTTAAATATATTTAGTTTTACAGCCTATTTTATCATTGGGTTATTGCTTTTTTCTGTCGGCTTGTTTATTTATAAATTTTTCGATATAATAAAAGAAGTGGCTACTATTAAGCGCGTCTTAATAACTTTCCTTCCATTTGTAGGGATTTTATTTTTCCTTAGCCTGCTATCGCCTTTTCCTGAAGATATTTATTCGCTACTATTTTTTGTTATTTTATTTATTACAATAGCTCTAATACGCTTATTTACAAATGAACTACCGTACTTCTATTTAGTGGTATTAATTTTTTTAAACACAGTTTACCTCGCATTCCATGTATCGACACTATTAGAAAAAAAGCAAAAATCCATTCAGAAAACATTAGTGAGCCAACTGGTTGATGAGCGAGATGATATTGCCGAACACTTGCTAAGAGAAGTTGAAAAACGCCTGAACAAAGACGAGAAATTTGCAGAATATTTATTGGCCGCTTCGCAAAATCAAGAAATAATAATGAAAGACTATTTAAAGCAAAAATACTTTAATGGCTATTGGAAAAAATACGATATAAGCCTTTACCTTTGCGGAAATAGCGATTATTTTAGAGATGAAAATAAAATTACAAATTGCGATATTGCCTACCAAAAACAACTAAGCAAATCCGGAACAAAAGTAAAAAACTCAAACTTTTACTTCCTTAATAATCGCAATGGTACAATAACCTACTCCGCAAAATTTGAAACCGATACCGACGATTACCTCAAAAGAATAGCCCTGTATTTGAGCCTGAACTCAAGGCTAATATCCAAGGAATTGGGCTACCCAGAATTGCTTTTAGATGAAAAAAATAGGAAACACGATATTTTTGAAGGCTATTCTTATGCAAAGTACCAAAAAGGAGAATTAGTAAAAAAAGCAGGGGAATATGCCTACAACCTAACCAACGAGTCTTTTGCAGGAACAGAACGCTACACAGAAATAAGCCAAAATAAGTACAATCATACCATTTTTCGCCCAGATAATGATAGCACTTTGGTAATTAGCAGAAAAGAGGCACACCCACTAGACTTGCTAATTACAATTGCCTACCTATTCGTATTTTTTAACCTGCTTGTTTTCCTTGCCACCCTTACGGTACACACCTCTGTTATTATCAAAAAATTTAGACCCGATTTTAAAAATAAAATTCGATTTTCGATGCTTTTTATACTGATACTCACCTTCTTACTGTTTGGCGGAGTTACAATATACTACACCATTCAGCAACACGAAGAAATACAGAGCAAAGAAATGGCCGACAAAATACAGTCGGTACTTACCGAAATGGAGCATAAATTATCGGGCGAAAAAGTACTCGACAAAAACTGGAAAACAAAAAACTATAACAACCTTGATGAATTACTCGTTAAATTCTCTCGTGTATTTTATTCGGATATTAATTTGTACGATCTAAATGGCAGATTACTAGCCTCATCTAGGCACGAAATTTTTAAAAGGGGGCTAATTAGCGGGCTTATGAATCGCCGTGCATACAATGAGCTAGTCTTAGGCAAAAAAACACAATTTATTCAAAATGAAAATATTGGGAAACTCAATTATGCCTCTATCTATATCCCATTTCGCAATAGCGAAAATGAAACTACTGCTTACCTGAATCTGCCCTACTTTACTAATCCTGAGGCATTAAGGAAAGATATATCGCAAATTTTAGTTACCGTAATCAATATGTATGTTTTACTGTTACTAATTTCCATTTTTGCTGCATTTTTAATTTCTCCACAAATAATTAAACCACTCCTAATGCTCAAAAATAAGTTTATGAATGTGGAATTGGGTAAAAAACATCAACCCATTGAGTACCCAAGAGATGACGAAATTGGAGGCTTAGTGCGAGAATACAACAGAATGCTTAAAGAACTGAGCGAAAACATGACAAAACTAGCCTCCTCCGAAAGAGAAAGTGCTTGGCGAGAAATGGCAAAGCAAATTGCACATGAAATTAAAAATCCGCTTACCCCAATGAAACTAAGCATTCAACTTCTGGAAAGGGCATGGAACGACCAAAAACCAGATTTTGACAAGCGAATAAAAAAAGTAACCCATACCGTAATCGAGCAAATAGACACACTATCTGCCATAGCATCAGAATTTTCTGCTTTCGCAAAAATGCCAAAAGCACAGGACGAGGAGGTAGATATTGCAGAAAAAATACAGACCGTAGTACAGCTTTTCGAGCATACCCGAAACACAAGTGTAACCTTAGATTTACATGGCAATAAATCGGTAATGATAATTGCCGATAAAGAACAACTCTCTAGGGTGTTTATAAACCTGATTAAGAACGGAATACAGTCTGTACCAGACGGAGTTATGGGGCAAATAAATGTAGAGCTTATTACCTATACCAATAGGGTAAAAGTAACCATAAAAGACAACGGGCATGGCATACCCGAAGACCGAAAAGATAAACTTTTCAAGCCCAGTTTTACAACAAAAACAACAGGCATGGGAATGGGCTTAGCCATCGTTAAAAATATCATTAAAAATGCAGGTGGCGATATTTGGTTTGAGTCCGAAGTAGGCATTGGCACAGAGTTTTTTGTTGAATTTCCGCTTATGGAGGCAGAGTAAATCATAAAAGCTCAAAAAGTGAAAATATACACTACGGGAACTTCGCTACAACATACCCAACTCCAATTGTGCCTCTTCCGACATCATCGACTTGTCCCAGGCAGGCTCAAAAACCAAATCTACGGTAACTTTTTCAATCCCCTCCACGGCTGCTGATTTATCGTGGACTTCTTTTACCAAGTCGTCTGCCACAGGGCAGTTAGGAGCAGTTAGGGTCATCTTTATGTCGCAGTTGTTGTAATCGTCCACATCAACCTCATAGATTAAACCCAAATCATAAATATTTACGGGGATTTCTGGGTCAAAAATAGTTTTTAATACTCTAAATACTTCAGCTTCTAGCTGTAAAAAATTATGTTTCATCTTGTGTATTCTGTTTGTAAGTGAATGGTAAGGGATAGCCCTGTTATAGTGCTGCATCTAGCAATGCTGGATACCGTACTGGGTACGGTATAAGGTGTTTTACACCTTTAAAGTTTCGACTTAGCATCGTAGGCAAGCCCGTAAGTTTTCATTTGTTTTATCATAGAAACAAGCCCGTTGGCTCGGGTAGGAGAGAGGTTCTCTCGCAAGCCAATCTTCTCGATAAAAAATAAATCTGCAGTCATTATTTCCTGCGGCGTGCGGTTAGAAAGTACTTTTAGTAATAATGAAACGATACCTTTTGTAATAATAGCATCGGAATCGGCCATAAAAGTTACAATGCCATCTTTAAAATCGGCATCAATCCAAACTCTTGATTGGCAACCACTAATGAGGTTAGCAGGCACTTTATTATTATCATCGTAGGGGGCAAGTTCCTTGGCTAAATCTATGATGTATTCGTATTTATCAAGCCACTGATCAAACATTGAAAAGTCTTCGATAATCTGGTCTTGTACTTCTTTAATAGTCATTTTTACAAATTTAATTTAAGGTTTTGGTATCCTTTACTCTCTTAGAATTAAGATAACAAAGGTAATTGAAATTGCAAATAAAACAAAGTAAAGGGATTAATAACTTAGTTAAGCCGACTAAAAATAATAATATTGTGGAATATATGCTGTTCTCATTCGCCAAATGTACGAGTAACTAGCACTAATAAAGTGGGGCATGCTGTGTTCAAAATCCATTTTAGAATATTCGTACTTTAAAGCTAAACCAAGCACTCTGCCTCGGTAGTATATGCCAGCCGAAGGGCTAAGAATAAAATTAGAGTGCTTTTGTTTAGAGCCACTATAGCCACCAAAAAAACAGCTTGCTTTTAGCCCTGTTACAACGCCATATTCTTGATTGCCTTTTCGGAAAACCCTAAATCGCTTATCTAGGCGAGTATAGAAACTGTTGCGAAATTCTTTATATTGGTAAAATTTAGTTTCACTTTTTTGGATTAATACTTTTTTGCGGAAAGGGCGTATAGAGTAGCCTAGTGCGGCATCAAAACCATAGCGATTTTCGGCGGCAGAGGCCTCCAAGTTAAAATAAAAATCCTTGTTGCTAAACACTAGTGGGGCAGAAAGGAGAAGTGTATTAAAATTGGGAGAGTAGCTCCTTTTAGCCCCCTTTTTTTTCAATATCCTTTCAACCTCTGTTTGCCCACTGCTTCTTGCAAGCTCACGAGTAGTTGCGCCTCTATGCGGTTGATTATTTAATTCAATACCTGCATTGATAAGAAAAGTAGAGGCCTCTTTTTGCCCGTTGAGTATGGCAATATCAAGGGCATTGTAGTGTGCATTATTTTTAAA